>DATLIF010000201.1:0-14395 GCA_035539575.1 Fimbriiglobus sp.
AGACGAACAACTCCGACTCGACGACGCCGCTCGTCGGGGCGAGCCGGACGCCGCGGCCGCCGACCATCTTCGCGCGGCGGTCCGCCGGTCCGCGCCGCCGAGCGAGGCGGTCGGGGTATGCGGCGAAGACGGCGCGGAGGAGGGCTTCATCTCCTGGGACCGCGGCCGTCCCGGCCGCGGTCCCAGGAAGAAGCCGCCGCAACTGGTCGCGCGCCCGCAACACTCCGGACGCGCCGCCGCGATGGAGTCGGCCCAGCGGGCCGTCGAGCCGGCCGGTTGTCTCGAATGCCTCCAGAGCCTCCACATAGTCGAGTATGTCGGAGGATGTGGGCGGTGCGGTGCGAACCGGTGGGCCAGCGTCGAACTCCCGGGTGAACGGGTCACGCTCCGACAGCAGCGCCGCGGCCAGTGCCGCCCGGTCCGGGTGGCCGAGTCGCTGACCCTCGATCAAGAGCCGGGCGATGCGCGGGTGGGCCGGCAACCGGGCCATCGCCCGCCCCAGTTCGGTCAACCCGCCACCTTCGATCGCCCCGAGTCGGCGAAGCAACTCGGTCGCTTGCGAAACGGCCTCCGGCCGCGGTGGGTCGAGCCACGGGAACCGCTCGACATCGGATTCGCCCAGTGCGAGCAGGTGCAGCACCGCGCCCGCCAGGTCCACCCGGCGAATCTCCGGCTCGGTCTGCTCCGGTCGGCTGCGTTGCCCGGCCTCGTCCCAGAGTCGGATGCACAGCCCCGGTTGGGTTCGCCCGGCGCGGCCGGTCCGCTGATCGGTCGAAGCCCGCGAGACGGGGACCAGCCGCAGCCGGTCCATCCCGATTGATGCGTCGAACTCCATCTGGCGGGCAAGGCCCGTGTCCACGACGGCCGTCACGCCCTCCACCGTGACGGACGTTTCCGCGACGTTCGTGGCGAGGACCACCTTACGCCGGTCGAGCCGTTGTAGCGCTCGATCCTGCTGCTCCGGCGGCAGGTCGCCGTGGAGCGGCAGCAGCGCCACCCCCTCGGCGGTCAGCGACTCCAGCGCGTCGGCGGTCTGGCGAATCTCCCGCAGTCCGGGGAGGAAGACCAGCACGTCGCCGTCCGTCTCGGCCAGCACGCTCCGCACCGCGTCTGTTGCGGCACCGGGCCAACTCGCTTCGGGTCGCTTCGGACGGTAGCGGACATCGACCGGAAATGTTCGCCCCTCGCTCGTCACCGCTGGGCAGCCGCCCAGGTACGCCGATATCGGGCCGGCGTCGATCGTCGCGGACATGACCACGACCCGTAGGTCCGGCCGCACCGTCTGACGGATCAGCCGCACCAGGCCCAGCGCCAGGTCCGCCTCCAGCCCGCGCTCGTGGAACTCGTCAAAGACCACCGCCGCGATCGATTCCAGGTACGGGTCGTCGTGCAGGAAACGCAGCAGGATTCCCGGCGTCACCGCCAGCACCCGGGTCCGCGGCCCGGCCTTGCGGTCGAACCGGACGTGATAACCGAACACGTCGCCCAGGGGTGAGCCATGTTCCAATGCCATGCGCCGGGCCGCGGCCCGCGCCGCCACGCGGCGCGGTTCGAGGAGCAGCACCCGCCCGGACTCGGCCAGAGCCGGCGGCACCCGCGTCGTCTTGCCAGCCCCGGTCGGCGCACGGAGGACAGCCGCCCCGTGCTCGCCTAGCCGGGCCAGCAACTCGGGAAGTACGGCGTCGATCGGTAACGGGTCGCGGGCCATGCGACGCATGATACCAGCCGGCCGTTGTACCCTGCGGCGGACCTGATACACTTCTCCGCGGCCACATACCCGGGAGGTGCCCCGCCGTTGACCCGCATGCCTCGATCGCCCCGTGCAAGGGCCGCGGCCGCGCTCGCGGTCCTTCTGCTTTTCCCGGCCCTCGCCGCCGCCCAGGAACTTCGCTGGGGCACCGACCCGACCGGCGGCGCGCCGTTCGTCTACAAGCCGCCGGGCGCCACCGACGCCGACCCATACATCGGGTTCGAGGTCGAACTCGCCGATTATCTGGCGAAGAAACTCGGCCGCACGAGCGTTCTCGTGGACGGCCTGTGGAAGTCACTCCCCGAACTGCTTGACAAGCCGCGGACCGGCGAGAAGGGGATCGACATCGTCCTGAACGGGTACGAGGACCGGGAGGGCTTGAAGGAGAAGTACGCCGCGACCATTCCGTACTACGTCTACCGCCTCGCACTCATCGGCCGGGACGACGACGCGGCCCTGAACGACTGGGGGGACCTACGGGCGAAGCCCGGGCAGCCGCCGCGGGAGGTCGGCGTCCTCGGCGAGTCGGCCGCCGCCAAGTACTCCAAGCGACTCTACGGCGAGGACGCTGTCCTGGAGAGCGACGACGTCGAGAACGTGGTTGGGATGGTCAAGGACGGCCGGATGGCGGCCACCGTCCAGGACAACCCGGCGGCCGCCCACTTCGTCAAGAAGTACCCGGAGCTGCGCACCGTCGGCACCGGCCGTCAGCCGGGGTACTACGTCATCTACCTCCGCAAGGAGGACGACCAACTCCGCGCGCAACTCGACCAGGCCATCAAGGACGGGCTCGCCGACGGCACCCTCCAGCGGATCTACCGCAAGTACAGCATCTGGAACGAGGACCAGGAGTGGCTGGCCCACCGGTATACAGGCGCATGGCCGACGCCCGTGGACCAGGAGGAGCTGGCGGCCGAGGCCGGCGGCGGGAGTATCTGGAAGCTCATCCCTCAGTTGCTGAAGGCGGCCGGGATGACGGTCCTCCTGGCGGTCACCTCGTTTCCGCTGGCGATGATTGCCGGGATGCTGGTGGCCCTCGTCCGGGTGTACGGCCTGCGGTGGCTGGCGGTCCCGCTCGGGGTGTACGTCGAGGTGATCCGCGGGACGCCGCTGCTGCTCCAGTTGTACGTCATCTTCTACATGCTCCCGAAGGCGTTCCCCGCCCTCGCCCTGGACCCGGTCTATGCCGGGATCATCGGGCTGGCGATCAACTACTCGGCCTATGAGGCGGAGAACTACCGGGCCGGGCTTCGGGCCATCCCGCGCGGGCAGATGGAGGCCGCGTTATCGCTGGGTATGACCCGACTCACCGCCCTGCGGCGGATCATTGTTCCGCAGGCGTTCCGCATCGTCATCCCACCTGTGACCAACGACTTCATCGCGCTGTTCAAGGACACGTCGGTTTGCTCCGTGATCCTCATCACCGAGCTGACCCGGAAGTACAACGAACTGTATAACTTCAACCGCGACCTGGTGGTCGAACTGGCTGTGCTGACCGCCGGGCTGTACCTGGTGATGAGCTACCCGCTGGCGCTGCTGGCCGGGTGGCTCGAACGGCGGACCCATACGGCGAGCGGGGGGCGTTAGCCCCGAGTGTTTTCGTCAGAAACGACCATGATCCGCGTCTCGAACCTGACCAAGTCCTACGGCTCGCACCGCATCCTCGACGACGTGTCGCTGGAGGTGCGGCAGGGCGAGGTGACGGCGCTGGTCGGCCCTTCCGGTGGCGGCAAGAGCACGCTGCTGCGCTGCATCAACGGGCTGGAGGACTTCCAGGTCGGCGAGGTCGCGGTCGGAGATGTATCCCTGGTCGGCGGCAAGCCGCACCCGAAGGCCGACCTGCTTCGGCTCCGCAAGCGGGTCGGGATGGTATTCCAGCAGTTCCATCTCTTTCCGCACATGAGCGCCCTGGAGAACGTCCTCAGCGGTCCGCTGTACGCGCTGGGCGAGTCCCGGGCCGGGGCCGAGCCGCGCGCGAAGGCGCTTCTCGAACGGGTCGGGCTGGGGCACAAGTTCGACGCGCGGCCGGCGAACCTGTCCGGCGGCCAGCAACAACGTGTTGCGATCGCGCGGGCGCTGGCGGTTAACCCGGCGGCGATCCTGTTCGACGAGCCGACCAGCGCCCTCGACCCGCAGATGGCCGGCGAGGTACTGGCCGTGATGCGCGACCTGGCCCGGGACGGTCAGACGATGATCGTAGTCACGCACGCGATGGAGTTCGCTCGCCAGGCGCACACCGTCCACCGCATGGTCGGCGGCAGGATCGAGAAATCGGGGCCGCCCGGTGAAGTGATCGAATGACTGGCGAACGGCCGGAGCAACCCATGACCACACAACTGATCCGCGTCGGCCACAGCCCGGACCCGGACGATGCGTTCATGTTCCACGCCCTGGCCAACGACAAGATCCCCACCGGGAACCTGCGATTCGTCCACGAGTTGCAAGACATCGAGACGCTCAACCGCCGGGCCATGCGCGGCGAACTGGAAGTTTCCGCCGTCAGTATCCACGCCTACTCGTTCCTGCTCGACAAGTACGCCCTGCTGCCGACCGGGTGCAGCATGGGCGACCGGTACGGCCCGATGATCGTCGCCCGACGGCCGATGCGGGTCGAAGACCTGCCGGCGATCACGGTCGCCGTTCCCGGCACGCTGACCACCGCGTTCCTGACGCTGACGCTCCTTTACGAGTCGATTGGCAAGAAGGACGCGCTGCGCTACGAGGTCATCCCGTTCGACGAGATCATTCCCGCGGTCGCGGCGGGGAAGTACGACGCCGGGCTAATCATCCACGAGGGGCAGCTCACCTTCCAGATCCAGGGGCTGCACCTCGTCACGGACCTGGGCGTCTGGTGGCAGGATCGCACCGGGTTGCCGCTGCCGCTGGGCGGGAACGTGGTCCGCAAGGACCTCGGGGCCGACACCATGCGGGAGGTCAGCCGCTACATCCGGGAGAGCATCCGCTACGCGCTGGACCACCGGCAGGAGGCGCTGCAACACGCCCTCAGATACGCCCGTGACATGGACGTGTCGCTCGCGGACCGGTTCGTCGGCATGTACGTCAACGACTGGACGCTGGACTACGGCGAGCGCGGCCGCGCCGCCATCCGCAAGCTCCTCGACGAGGGGCACCGGGCCGGTATCATCCCGGCCCCGGTCGCGGTGGAGTTCGTTTAGAAGCGGTGAGCGGTGAGCGATGAGCAGGAAGAAGGTTCCGTCTTCCCAACGCAGTGCCCGTGTCGGAGAATGGGTGTAGGTCGTCTGGCTGACCGCTCATCGCTCACGGCTCACCGCTCTCACGATGCAGACGCTATTCACCTTCGTCTCGCCGCCGGACCAGTGCGGGTATCTGCCGGATCAGCGGTGGCAGCTCCGCTACGAGGTCGTCGGCGAACTGACCCCGGCCGAGTACGCCGCCCGCATGCGGGTCGGGTGGCGGCGGTTCGGGAAGTCCCTTTTCAAGCCCGAGTGCCCGGAGTGCCGACAGTGCCGGTCGATCCGGGTGAACGTGAACCGCTTCCGGCCCAGCGAGAGCCAGAGGCGAGTCCGCCGGCGGAACGAGAGTGAGGTCCGGGTCGAGGTCGAGACCCCGACCGTGACGGACGAGAAGCTGGCGCTGTACGACAAGTACCACCAGTTCCAGGCGGCGGTGAAGGGCTGGCCGGAACACGGCTGCGAGTCGGCGACGGACTACCTGGAGTCGTTCGTCGAGAACCCGTTCGTCACGCAGGAGTGGAACTACTTCATCGGCGACCGGCTGGTCGGCGTCGGGTATGTCGATCGGCTGCCGGTCGGGCTCTCGGCCATCTACTTCTACTACGACCCGGACGAACGGAGTCGGTCGCTGGGAACGTGGAACGTCCTGTCTGTGATCGCGGGGGCCGCGGCAGCGGAACTACCGCACGTCTACCTGGGGTATTTCGTCGCGGGGTGCCGGTCGCTGGAGTACAAGGCGAAGTATCGGCCAAACGAGATTCTCGAAGTGGGAAAGTGGCGGCCGTTCGTCGGGTGACCCACCCAGGGGGAGTTTACCACTCCTCTTCCTTCGGCCCGAACGAGTACGGCGCGGCTTCCATCGTGCGATAGACGGCCACCGCCACCGGGATCAGCACGACCAGCACCTTCAGCACCGTCCCGAGTCTCCAGGTCGTGATTCGGTTCGGCCCCGGCAGCAGGAACAGCCCGAGCAGCATCGGTGCGAACCCGACCAGCAGGAAGCTCGAATCCGGCACCTGGCTATCCCGAAGAGACCTGCCCAACAGCAGTAACACACTCAGCGGGACCGTCGCCACCGCCGCGGCCGCACCGGCGTCCGTACCAGTCAGCCATGCCAGGACCGCTGCCGCTGCCAGCCCGGCAAACAGGAACGTCGCGGCGTTCAGAAACCCCAGCGACTCGGCGTGCAGCAGGACCGCTGCCGCACCGTTCGCCGCGACGGCCACCGCGGCCGCGGTCGAGCCGCCTGGCGCCCGTCGGCCGACCGCGTCCACGACCGCCCACTGCACCGCCACCGCCAGGGCGAACGCCGGGATCATCCAGCGGAGTTGTTCCTGAGCGGCCAGCACGTCCTGGGCGTCGGCGTCGGCGTGGACCGCGGACGAGGCGCCGGGCGCCGGCGCGATCGCCGCCGGGACGACAAACCCAGCGATCACGCCGGCCGCCGTCCCCCGCAGCAGGTGGCCGACCCCGACCCCCACGCCAGGGAACCGGGCGATGAGTTCGACCGCCACCGCCAGCCCGAACGCCCACCAGGCCCAGTGCCAGGGCTTGCCCGCCGGCACCCACGGGAACGGGGCGTCGGTCCCCATCGCGTAGTTGCCGGCCGCCAGCGCGGCCGCGACGGACAGTGCGGCCGCCGGCGGGACGGTCTTTCGCCAGTCGCAAGAGAACTTGCGGGACGTGAGCCACGCGAGGAGTGAGACGCCTCCGAAGACCGCGGCCGCGGCGCCGGCGGCCGGGGCGACCGCGTAGCGGAGGGCGTCGAGGACTTCTTGCCGCGGGGGGAGTTCGGACATGGGTGTACCGGAAAAGTTAGCGGGCGGGCCGTTGGCCCGCCCGCCACATCGCATCACTTCGCGTCGATTTTCACCTTGATCGTCACGTCGTCGCTGATCTTCCCCTTGCCGTAGTTCATGCCGAAGTCGCCCTTGTTGATCTTGAACTCGCTGTCGAGCTTCAGCGCCCCGCCGGCGGTCGTGATCGTGGCCGGGAAGCTGATCTCCTTCTTCTTGCCGTTCAGGGTCAACTCGCCGGTCACCTTGTAGTTGGCCCCGTCCTTTTCGACCTTCGAGGAAACGAACTTTGAGTTCGGGTTGGTCTTCACGTCGAAGAAGTCCGGGCTCTTCAGGTGGCCGGTCAGCTTCGGGTCGTCGGACCACAGGGAGTTGGTGTCGATCGTCACCTCAATCCTGGTGGTTGCCGGGTCGGTGCCGGTGAGCGTCACTGCCCCGACCACCTTCTTGAAGCCGCCGTCGTGCTTGCCCTCCGGCTTGGTGCCGGTGAACTCGACCTTGGTGTTCTCGCCGGTCAGGGTGAACTTGCCGTCGGCCGCCAGGGTGAGCCCGGTCAGCAGCCCGGTCGCCAGCAACCCGCTCAGGAAGCGCATTCCGTTCCTCCAGTTATGGTCGGACGTTCAGGGGCGAAGTGCCGGGACTGCGCCCTGTCCGGACGGCCCCGGTTGCCTACGATTACCCCCGTCCGTCCCGTTCCTTACAGAAACGCCCCGGCCGGGCGAACCACCCGGGCCGAACGGCCGTAACAGCTAGTACCCCAAACCACCCGGTCGCCGCCGGAGGCCCGCTCATGGCCCAGGACGTCATCGTCGAGACCCGCAGCCTCACCAAAGTGTACCGCGACTTCTGGGGCCGCAAGAAGAAGACCGCGCTGAACGCCCTGGACCTGACCATCCACCGCGGCGAGATCTTCGGCCTGCTTGGCCCCAACGGGTCCGGCAAGACGACCACCATCAAGTTGCTGCTCGGCCTACTCTTCCCGACGTCCGGGGAGGCGTTCGTATTCGGCGAGCCGGCCGCCAAGGTCGAGAAGAACGAGAAGATCGGCTACCTGCCCGAGGAGTCGTACCTGTACCGGTTCCTCAACGCCGAGGAGACGCTGGACTTCTACGGCCGGTTGTTCAACATCCCCCCGGAGGTCCGCCGCCAGCGGGCCGCCCAGTTGATCGAGACCGTCGGGCTGAACGCCGACAAGAAGCGCATCCTCCGCGAATACTCCAAGGGCATGCGGCAGCGGATCGGGCTGGCCCAGGCGCTCATCAACGACCCGGACCTGGTCATCCTCGACGAGCCGACCAGCGGCCTGGACCCGCTCGGCACGCGGTGGATGAAGGACCTGATCCTCGACCTGAAGGAGAAGGGCAAGACAGTCCTGATGTGCAGCCACCGGCTCGACGACGTGCAGGACGTGTGCGACCGGATCGCCATCCTGTTCGGCGGCGACCTCCAGGAACTCGGTGCGGTGGACCGGCTGGTCGAGGACCAGCGGCGTCTGGAGGTCCGGGCGACCGGGGTGGAACTGACCGACGACCTGAAGCGCGACCTGGCCGCGGTGGTCGAGCGGCACGGCGGCAAGCTGGAGGAGTTCGGCCACCCGACGACGACCCTGGAAGACCTGTTCCTGCGGATCGTCGAGGAGTCGAAGGCGCGTCCGGGCCGGCGGTATCTGCCGCCGACCGACGCCAACGCGGCGGGGAAGAGCTGAGTTTGTTCCTCGTTCCCACGCTCTGCGTGGGAACGCCAGGGGGCGACGCTCCGCGTCGCGGGTTGAACACACGGGACGCAGAGCGTCCCGCCCTCCCGTTCCCACGCAGAGCGTGGGAACGAGACAGACAGGGGACCTGCTGCGATGTCCGGCTCACCGCTGTTCGGCCTGCTGATCCTCGACCGCGACCCGTTCGTCTTCCGCGACTTCCCCGGCCTCGTCCAGGCGTGGCTCCAGGACGCCGGCGGGTTCGCCATGCTCGGGCTGGCCGTCTACCTGCTCTACGCCCTGCGGACCCCGCCGGAGCAGGCCGAGTCCGCCAAGCACCGGGCCGGCGTCACCCCGTTCATGCTCATCATGGCCGTTCTGGCCATCTTGTGTTACGCGGTCTACGGCTTCCTGCTGGTCACTGGCCGCGGGCCAGACGCCGTGAACCTGCCAACGGTCGATCCGTCCGACCCGAACGCGTTCATCAAGTACACCGCGCCGAAGTTCGCTGCCCAGTTGCAGCCGCTGGTCCTGATGTTCGGCGGGCTGTTCGCGCTCATGGGCATCGGCCAGCCGTTCGTCCAGAGCCTCAGCCGGGTCCGGTTCCGCCGCATCTGGGCCCTGACCAAGCTCGGGTTCAAGGAGGCGGTCCGGTCACGGGTGTTCTGGGTGTTCCTGATCTTCCTGATCGTCTTCCTGTTCCCGGCGAAGTGGTTCTTCCCGATCAAGCCGGAGGACGAGTTGCGCAGCACCGTCGCCATCAGCTCGCTGGCGATGAACGTGCTGCTCCTGTTCACGGCCGCGCTGCTGGCCGCGTTCAGCATCCCCAACGACATCAAGAACCAGAACATCTACACGGTGGTGACCAAGCCGGTCGAGCGGTTCGAGATCGTGCTCGGGCGGTTCGTCGGGTACACCTTCCTGATGACGCTGGCGCTTTTGGGGATGACGGTCATCAGCTACGTACTGATCGCCGCCGCCGGGGTGGACCCGAAGGCCCGCGAGGAGACGTACAAGGCGCGGGTGCCGGTCCGCGGCGACCTGTCGTTCGCCTCCCGCAAGGGCGAGATGGAAGGTGTGAACGTCGGCCGCGAGTTCGACTACCGGCGGTACATCGCTGGCGATCCGAGCAGCACCCAGCGGGCGATCTGGTCGTTCGACACGGTGCCGGCCCGGCTGGCCGGCAGCCAGGAACACGTCCCGCTGGAGTTCACCTTCGATATCTTCCGCATGACCAAGGGTGAGGAGAACCGCGGGGTGGACCTGGCCATCCGGGTCGTCTCCTGGCAGAGTCCGCAGCAGCCGCCGTCCGACCCCGCCGACCGCTCCGGGACCTGGCAATGGGCGCAGTCGGAGAAGCACAAGCAGTACCAGGACGAGGCCCGCGAGTTGCTGGCGCAGCTCCCCGGCCGCGCCGGCCGCGGGGAGCAGAACCCGGAGTCGGTGCTGGCGCTGGCCCGGCCCGGCTCCGACGAGTGGAAGGTGGTGAACCAACTCGCCGAGAAGTACGGGTATTTCGAGGTGTCGGGCAAGGAGATCTTCGACTACCACCCGGACTCGATCCCGGTGCCGGTCGGGTTGTTCAAGAACGCCTCCGAGGGGGCTCCGAAGGCCGAGCCGGGCAAGCCGGCCCCGCCGCTGGTCCAGGTGTACGTCAAGGCCGAGACCCGCAGCCAGATGGTCGGCATGGCCGAGGGCGACCTGTACTTCATCGAGGGCGAGCGGCCGTTCGCCGAGAACTACTTCAAGGCCGCCTTCGGGCTGTGGTGCCGGGTGGCGATCGTCATCGGGCTGGCGGTCTGCTGTAGTACCTACCTCGCCGGCGTCATCAGCTTCCTGTGCGCCGGCTTCCTGTTCCTGGCCGGGTACGCCGCCGAGCACCTCCAGGACATGGCCAGTGGCCACAGCTTCGTCGGCGGCCCGTTCCGCTCGATGAACCAGATCCTCAACGCCCAGCAGGCGACCGCCCAGGTGGACGAGGCCAACCCGCTGGCCCGGGCGGCGGAGGGGCTCGACCAGGGGTTCGCGTGGCTGGTGCGGCGGTTCCTGAACCTGGTCCCGGACGTGTACGGGTACACCTGGACCAGCTTCGTGCAGGAGGGGTTCAACATCCCCTTCGAGAGTCTGGTGATGAACCTGGTCGTGACGGTCGGCTATCTGCTGCCGTGGTTCATCCTCGGGTACTACCTGATGCGGTCCCGCGAGGTCGCGGCGTAACGGTGAAAACCCAAATCCCGAGCACCAAATCCCAAGGAAGGTAATTCGGGGTTTGGTTGGGATTTGGTGCTTGAGATTTGGGATTTGTGGAGGGTGGCGGTCATGGCGAACCCGATGCAGCGCGCGGCGGTCCGGCGGAAGGGGCTTTACATCGCCCTGATCGTCGCCCTGTTCACTGTCAGCATCTTCTGGCGTGGCAAGCTCGACGTGCCGTTCGGCAACCCGGCCCGCGCCGCCGAGGCCGCCCCGTCCGGGCTCAACCGCGCCGCTGACGCCCTGGCCCGGCGGTCAGTCCTGGCCCAGGCCACCGACCTGGAGTTGCGCGAACTCGACCAGGGCGACCCGGAGATCGCCGGCACCGCCGCCCGGCTGAGCCTGGTCGGCTCCCGCGGGGTGGTCGTCACCGCCCTGTGGCGGGCCGCCATCGAGAAGCAGAAGCGCAACGAGTTCCACGAGTTCGAGATCCTGGTGCGGATGGTCACCCGGCTGCAGCCGAACTTCGTCACCCCCTGGATTTTCCAGAGCTGGAACATTGCCTACAACGTGTCGGTCGAGAACGACAAGCTCGGCGACATGTTCTTCTACATCGCCCGCGGCATCGAGTTGCTGGCCGAGGGCGACCGGCTCAACACCAAGGTGGACCGGCGGTCGGACGATGGCCGCAAGGTCGGCTCCCCGGACATCCGCTTCCAGATCGGGTTCTACTACCAGAACAAGTTCGGCGTCTCGGACAAGGTGAACACCCTGCGGTCGCTGATGCAGCTCTCGAGCATCCGGCCGGGCGAGCGGCAGGCCAGCGCACTGCAGCCGGAGGGCCGGCCGGTGGACCCGGTCGCGTTCCGCGAGTTCTGCCGCAAGAACCCGCAACTGGTCCGGCGGCTGCGGACCAAGCTGAACTGCGTCCGGCCGGAGGAGGTGGTGCAGTTCCTCCGCGACAACGAGCGGGTGCCCAGCCTGTACAAGAACGCCGAGGAGATGGCCGACCGGGAGAACCAGTTCCCGGTCCTGCCGCCGCCGTTCCCGGAGGCCCCGGCCGACGAGTACGTCACCAGCGAGGCCGGCAGCCCCAGCCGGCCGATGAACGACGCGTTCGACGCGTTCCACGCCGCTCGGGCTTGGTTCGCGTACTCGCTGACCGTGGTGCCGCCGCCGAAGACCGACGAGACCGGCGCCCCGATCCCGTGGGCGGCCCCGCGGCCGGGCGAGTACGACGCGTTCCGCTACCGGGTGCCGCGGTCCCCGGCCCTGATCATCTTCCGCCAGTACGCGCCGCGGTCGCAGTCGTACCTCGCCGAGCGGCTCCAGAAGGAGGGGTGGTTCGACGAGTCCTCGTACTGGAACCCGGACGAACGGGCCGGTACTGCCAACCAGTGGTTCCCGGGCGACCGGGAGGTGCGACTGACGACGAAGGACGCGGACGCGCCAGCTAACTCGCAGATCGAGTGGGCGCGGGCGTGGCAGATGTGGAACAAGCACGGCGAGGACAACGCGATGGCCCTCGCCCCGGGCCGCCGCGAGCGGTTGGAGTTCATCGCCGGGGTCAAGGGCACCCCGCCGTATCTGCCGCCCGACATGAGCCCCGAGGAGATGGAGGCCCGCGGCTGGACCCCACAGAAGCTCGAGGCCATGAAGGCCCTGGTCTACTACGACCAGAACCGCCAGATCACCAACTTCCCGTTCTTCCTGGAGAGCAGCCGGGCCGAGATGGACCCGATCACGGTGGACGCCCGTAAGCGGCTCTACGAGGCGGAGCAGGCCCGGCTCAGCGCCGACAACATCCGCGCGGCCCGGCTGTACGTCGAGGCCCTGGCCCGGTGGCGGGAGGTCCTGCGGGCGTTCCCGAACTTCCACCGCCCGGACAAGTCCGACCGGACCGAGGAAGAGACGTACGAGTTCGAACTGGCCCTCATCAAGTTGCTGACCGAGGACGGGGCCGTTCGGGCCCGGGCCGACCGCGTAGCCGAGGCGAGTCGGGCGCTGTTCCCGGCGATTCCGGAGATGGCCCGGGCGTTAACAGGCGCCCAGGGGGCCGAGATCCGGGTGGACGACTTCCGGCTGGCGATCGCCGATGACGAGGCCCTGGCCCGGGTAGCCGCCGAGGCGGTCGCCAACGTCTTCCCGCGGATCAAAAACCCGACCGAGACCGAGCGCGAGGTGATGCGCCGGGTCGATCAGCGTGCCGATGCGGCGGCCGGCCTGGCCGGCGGGCTGGCGGTCTCGGCCGACCCGGCGGCGGTCCGCGCGGCCGTCGTCCGGGGCGTGATCGACTCCGAGTTCGCCTGGCTGAAGGAATTCAAGGAGCCGCCGCAGGCCCGGGGCGCCGACGGGAAATACGAGCTGTCGGCGTACTGGGTTAACCCGTACCTGCGGGACTCGGTCCGGTCCCGGCTCGGGATGGTCCGCCAGACCGCCCCGGAGACGGAGTCCGCGGCCCCGGACCAGACCGGGGCGGCGCCGACCCCGGCTCAGCCGATGCAGCAGCAGTAGTCGGCCGACCGACTCCCGAACCCGCGGGGCCTCGTTGCCCCGCGGTTTTCGTTTCCGTACACCCAATCCCGGATATTTCTCGTGGTCCGGTCGCTCCACGACCGGACCACGTCAACCCGGGAGCCCCAGATGGGCGATACCGTCCTGGCGATCCTCGCCCACCCCGACGACGCGGAGTTCCTGTGCGCCGGCACGCTGATCCGGCTCGGGACGGAGCGCGGGTGGAAGCTGCACGTCGCCACCATGACGGCCGGGGACTGCGGGTCGGCCGAGCACGGACCGGACGAGATCGCCCGCATCCGCCGGGCCGAGGGGGCCGCGGCCGCGGCCGCCGTCGGGGCGGCGTACCACTGCCTGGAGGAACTCGACCTGCGGGTGATCTTCGGCGAGCGGCCGATGGAGAAGGTGTGTCGGCTGCTGAACGCGGTCCGGCCGCGGGTGGTCATCACGCACAGCCCCGAGGACTATCACCTCGACCACGAGCAGACCAGCCACATCGTCCGGGCGGCCACGTTCGCCGCCCCGATCCCGAACTACCTGCACCGGCCCGGCCACGCGGAACCGTACCCGCCGCTGGACCGCATCCCGCACCTGTACTACTGCGACCCCCTGGAGGGGAAGGACCAGTTCGGCCGGCCCATCACCCCGGCGTTCCGCATCGACGTGTCGAAGGCGATCGAGGGCAAGGCGAAGATGCTGGCCTGCCACGAGAGTCAGCGGGCGTGGCTGCGCAAGCACCACGGGGTGGACAACCTGGTCGATTCGATGCGGGAGTGGTCCGCGTCCCGCGGCCGGGACGCCGGGGTGGCCTACGCGGAGGGGTTCCGCCAGCACCTCGGCCACAGTTACCCGCAGGGGAACGTCCTGGCGGAGTTGCTTGGGTCGGTGTAACCACCCTGTCACCTCGTTCCCGCGCTCCGCGTGGGAACGGGCGGGGGCGACGCTCCACGTCGCGGGCTACTCCACCCGATGCGATTCCCCTGTCGTCCCGGTAGCGTCCTGACCCGTGCCGGCCCGGCACGCGGAGCGTGCGAAGACACGTTCCCACGCCGAGCGTGGGAACGAGGGGAGAGGGGATCAACCGTCCGTTAGCGGACGGTGAACTCGTGGCTGGACGGCCGGCCGGACTGGGCCTTGATCGTCCGCTTGCGGGCGTACATGGCCTTGTCGGCGGTCTCGTAGGCGGTCGATAGGCCGGCGGTGGCGGAGAACCCCGCCACGCCCCAGGCGATGCCCA
>DATLIF010000202.1:0-4635 GCA_035539575.1 Fimbriiglobus sp.
GCCATACCCCTGAGCGGGGGGCTGACGCCCCCCGCTCAGGGGTATGGCAACACCCGCTTGCCCACTGTCGGTGGCCTGGCGGTCCGACGGAACACCCACGCGCTGGCTACGGTCGATCAGGTCTCGTTTCTAGTGGAAATACGTACACAAGCACGCCGATCTCCGGGAAGTTGGCGGGGCAGGGTGGCGGAACGCGGAACGTCCGATAACTAATACCGCTCGCCCAGTGCCTACAACTTGACGAGGTTCCTTGATGCTGTTTCGCTCACTGCTCGCCGGCTTCGCCCTCGCGACCGCAACGACGTACTCCGTGGCCGACCCGTATCAGTGGCAAACCCCGCCGGCTTACCAGCCCACTTACCAGCCTACCTACCAGCCGGTCTACCCGTCGCCGACCGTCACGCCGACCGCGGTCGTGCCCGCCGGTGTGATCGTCACCAGCCCGACACCGGCCGGGACGGCCCCCGTCGTAACCCTGAGCGGCTACACCCCCGTTGTCCCGCCCGCTGTCAATGCGGCGGGCTTCCCGGGCACGGCCTTCGCCCCGGTCGGCGGGACGGACGGGGACGCGCTTCACGAGGTGAACGCGAAGCGGGCCGCGCGCGGCCTGCGGCCGTTCCAGTGGGACGAGGGCCTGACGCAGGCCGCGCGGGCGTGTGCGCAGTTCCGGGCGGCCAACGGGCTGGCCGGCCACACCTCGAACGATTTCGCGTTCGTGCCGGCCGGAACGCACGCCAGCTCCGCCGGGTGTGCCGCGGCCCAGCCCGGCTTCGGCTGGCTGAGTTGCTGCGTGTACGAGAACTACACCCACGCCGGCGCGGCCTGGGTGATGGGCCGTGACGGCCGGCGTTTTATGCACCTGTTCGTCCGGTAACCTGGCTCGGATAGAGGCTGACCAGTCCCGACGCCGTGAAGCCGCCCCTGGGCATCACGGCGTCGGGCCATTCCGAAGGTTCTGGGTTGCCTGATAAAGTCGCCGGCCGGCGAGGTCAACCCAGGCGGTTCCCGTCCTCTGGGTTGATGGCCCGCCCCGTCAAGAACTCGCAACGGGGTGACCTTTACCAAGAAGTGCGGACACGGGATTAACTTGGGTCGGGTTGTGCGTCCACTCGAACTCATCCAGGGGGCGTGAACACCAGCGACGAGTGCGGAAGTGATTCCACTACAACAACATCAGTAGAGTCGCACGGCAGCACTTGTCCTCTTTGCCCTGTCCGCCTTGGCCGGCACGACCTACTACCCCTCTTGCCATGCCGCACGAGTGGTCGCGTGTTGGGACCGGTCGGTGCGTTGCGGCCGGAACCGAGGCTACGAAGGTTTTGGGAGTGAGACCGCGTCTCATGAACCTGGAGCCTATCCGCCTCGGGCGATATCGCACTATAATGATTCGATTTTTTCCAAGCCACGCCTTGACCACTGTCACGATAGTTTTACGATACTCAGCGATGCAGTGAGACTCTGTCTCAACAAGAAAGATAACCCGCCGACGAGTCGAGCACGCTCAGCCTCCGTTCGGGATGCGGTACCCACCGCTCACCCTCCGTCGCGACGCGGCTCCGAACCCCACCTGACCCCGCGAACCGGAGGCCGAACAATGCGCCGGGCGTCTCGCCATGCCTTCACGCTGATCGAGTTGTTGGTGGTGATCGCGATCATCGCGATTCTCATCGGGCTGCTGCTGCCCGCCGTCCAGAAAGTCCGTAGCGCGGCCGCCCGGACCCAGTGCGCCAACAACCTCAAGCAGATCGGAATCGCGGTCCACAACTACGCGTCGGCCAACGAGGACTGTTTCCCGAAGTACGACGGCAAGAATCGCCGCCTCAGTTGGACCACCCTCCTGCTCCCCTACCTGGAGCAGGACGGCGTGTACAGGACGGTCGATCAGGGACAAAGCTGGTACGTGTCGGCGGGTGCGTGCCAGAACCGGGTCGCCGGGCAGGTGCGGATGAAAGGGTTTGTCTGCCCGGCCAACCCCGGATCCCAGCGCACGATCCTCGTCCAGGACCCGGAGAACCCGGGCGGGTCGTTCCCGGCGGCGCCGACCGACTACACTCTGCCCGACGGGTTCTACTACTCGGTGACCCCGCGGAACTGGGTCGAGGGGACGATCCGCTCGATCAGTGAGATCGGGCGGCGGCGGATCACGGACGTGAGCGACGGCACGTCGAACACGCTCGTCATCGTCGAGAACGCGGACGTGCCCAACCTGTGGATCAACGGCCGGCTGGTGCAGGACAACTCGACCAGGCCGCAGGTGATCAACCACAGCAACCACGGCGGGTGGGCCAACCCGAACAACAACACCATGCGAGGGTGGGACGCGACTGGGACCGTCCAGTTCGGGCCGTACATCGTCAACAAGCGGAACGGGGCGGCGATCTACGGGTTCCACACGGGCGGGGCGCATGTCCTGATGGGCGACGGGTCGGTCCAGTTCTTGAGCGAGAACACCACCGCCGAGACGGTCAAGCGGCTCCTGACCTTCAACGGCGGCGAGGTCGCCTCCGTCGGCGACCTGTGACACCGCCGGACGGCCGGAGTCCACGTTCCTCCACGGAGAGACGGATGCGGGTCAGAACTCTTCAGGCGGTCGCCCCGGTGCTGTGCGCGCTGGCGGCACTCGGACCGCCCGGCTGTGCCGCGAAGCGGCCGGGCGAGGTGCCGGTCCACCCGGTCAAGGGGCGGGTGACGTTCAACGGCGAGCCGATGCCGTACGCGGTGGTGACGTTCTTCCCGGTCGGCCGGCCGTTCGCGCAGGCGCTCAAGCCGCGGGCGACGGCCGACGCGGACGGGTACTACGAGTTGACGACCTACGAACTCAAGGACGGGGCGCCGGAGGGCGAATACGGGGTCATCCTCTATGTGCCGCCCACGCCGCCGGAGCCGTACGCGCTGGAGGTCCCGAACCCGCCCGACCGACTCAAGAACGCCTACCTCGACCCCGCAAAGTCGAAACTCCGGTACTCGGTGCGGCCCGGGCCGAACACGATCGACATCACACTTCCGTGATCCGGAGCATGGCCTGGCCGCTCGGGCGCATGCCCGCTGACCCCTCCGGCCTACTGTACGCCGACCACCCGCTGCCCCCTCGGCTCCCCATACACGGCTCAACCGGCGGAGCGGGGGTGGAGGCGGCCGAACAATGCCGTCACCGGGGGTCATTCTCGTCTTGGTTCGAGTGCGCGCCGCCCCGAGCGTCCGGGCGTCGATCGCCTGTGGGCTCAAACCGTTCCGATCACCACGGCTCCCGCCTCATCGGGTCGGGCGAGGATCCGTGGTACCGGCGCAAGAGGTGGCGAGCCAGACCGATTCCGGTGAGCGCCCAGGCCGCCAGCGACACCCAGGCGAACGCCTCCCCGAGCGGGACCAGGAAAGCCGGCCCCGTCTCCCGGCCCAGTCGCAGGGTACACACCGCGTACATCCCCAGCGGGAACACCGCCCCCCAGTAGCCGTGATCGTAGGTCAACGGATACCGCTTCACACCGTGCCGCCAGACGCCGAGCATCACCAGTAGCGGCAGCCACCAGGTGGCCGTCGCCCAGAACATCAGGGTCAGACCCTTCAGGAAGGGCCGCAACTCGGCCAGAAGCTCAGACCCTCCGGCGGCCGCCATCAACGACACCCCGCCGAGGGTGGAGATGGCCATCGCCCCCATGTTGATCCAGTACGGCGGGGCCAGGTCGGCCGGGCTGAGCGGGCGGAACAGGATGCGGTAGAAGATCAGGGCGATCAGCCACAGGTAGAGCATCCCACCGACCAGCCAGAAGCAGAGTGCGACGAAGAGACCCGGCTCGGCCCCGCCGGGCAGGTGCGGGGCCACCAGGCAGCCGAGGACGCACACGGACTGGGTGGCCACCACGGTCAGCAGCCAGACGCCGCTGAGCCCCTTATCCAGGTCCGGCTTGTCCTCCACCTCCATCAGCCCGGGGAGGATGGTGTACGACAGCCCGGCCCAGAGTCCGATGGCGACCACCCACAGCGCGAGTCCCGGGCTGGTCGCACCGAAGAGAAGGACACTGCCGTTCCCAAGTACGCCGGTGGCCGCTACGACGGTGAAGAAACCGGGGGCGCGGGCGTGTGCGGCCAGGTCGGCCCGCACCGCTGACCAGTGGCGGGCGCAACGGAGGGCGGTCAGCACCCACAGGACGGCGTATGCTGTCACCCCGACCCAGAACAGGACGCGCCCCGCGGCTGGCCACCCGGCACCGTTCACCGCCAGGGCGACGATCCCGGTCGCCATCACCACTGCGAATATGTTCGGCGGGATATCGCGGACCGGTCGGGCGGGAATCGGCGCGGCCGCCATGTCAGCCCCCGGCCCGCTGGAGGTAGACGAGCCTGCGGAGCAGCCACAGGTTGACCAGCAGGCACCCCAGGCTGGCGGCCGTGGCCGGCCACACCACCGACACGTCCCCGCCCAGGTAGGCGTTCATCGTGGCCGTCAGCAGCCACAGTTGCAGCACCACCAGCAACGCCACCACCCAGAAGATCCCGGTGTAGATGGTGTCCTTCTGGCGGCGGGTCAGGATCGGCTTCATGGCTTCTCCGCGCAGTCATACCGGATCGCGGTGATCTCTTACCTCCCTCTCCCCTTGGGGGAGAGGTGTTGGGGGTGAGGGGTTCTTGCTCCACGAG
>DATLIF010000203.1:0-1578 GCA_035539575.1 Fimbriiglobus sp.
CGGCCGCCCCGGTGACGAGGATCGGTCCGTTAAGCTCGGTGCTCATGACGACTCTCCTGGCGTGGTGGAAGTTGTCGGAAGAGGTGGTCCGACCGCATGGGGCGGGCCGGTTCAGGGCGACGGCTCTGGCATCTAGCCTTAACGGGTTGCCGGTCTGTGTCGCCCCAACGGGGCGTCCGGTAATAGCCAGGGGTGAAACCCCTGGTTGCCCGTCCCCCCACCTCTCGTAACCCCGAAGGGGTGACCCGTCTTCAATCCCAGACGTAGCGCTCGTCCCACTCGATCCCGTGCTTACTGAGGAACTCCCGGTACTCCTCCTGGAACGTCTTCGCCCGGTGGTGATCGGCCTGGTTTGCGATGTACGCCTTCACCCCGCCGAGCCGCCCCACGCTGACGGAGAACGCACCGTACCCCGACTGCCATGCGAACCCGCGTAGGTCGGGGAAGGTGTCGTGAATCCACCGCGACGACCCCGCTTTCAACTCCCGCACGAGGTCGGCGATGGTGATCTCTCGACCGAGGGAGACAAGCAGGTGGACGTGATCCGCGACCCCACCAGCCTCCGTCAGGCGGCACTTGTTACCGCGGGCGGTGCCGGCCAGGTACTCGTACAGCCGGGGCGCAAGATCGGCCCCGATGAGCGGTTCGCGGTTCTTCGTGCTGAAGATGATGTGCAGGTGGACGGCGGCGAACGATTGCGGCACGGGGAGTCCTCGCCGGGTCACCCCTGCGGGGTTACAAGGGGATTGACCGCGACGATACCAGGGGTTGGCACCCCTGGCTATTACCGGACGCCCCGTTGGGGCGACAAACTTCCGGGCCGGCCACTCTACCGCTGGAACCGGCTGACCTTGGTCGCGCCGTCTTGCAGCTCGAAACGGTAGCCATCGGGGAAGGCGTCGGCGAACTCCTCCTGGTGGCTGACCAGCAGGATGCAGTGCAGGTGCCCCCGCAGGTTCTGCAACTCCTGAATCATCACCTGCCGGCCCTGCCGGTCCAGGCAGCCGAACCCCTCATCAATAATCACGCTCTCGATCGGACGGTGCTGACGGCTGGCGTACTGGCCGATTGCGAGAGCCAAAGAAACCGCCACCCGGAACCGCTGGCTGCCCGACAGAAACGCCACGTTGATCGGCGCGCCGCCGGTCACCCGGTTGTAACACTCCAGGTCCAGCGCCTTGTCCGCCCCCGCCCCGTCGTCGGCACCGACCAGCTTCAGGAAGAGTTGCCCGCCGCTGAGCCGGTCGAGGACCGCGTTGCCGTAATCGACGATCTGTCGCTCCGCCTGCCGGACCAGGTGCCGCTGTAGTCGGTCCCGGCCGAGCAGTTCGCTCAGCAGCTTGTAGTGGTTGTGCTCGCCGTCGGTGAGCTTGAACTGCTCGCCGAGCTTCGCCCGCTGCTGGCGGTGGCCGTCGAAGACCGCCTTCTGCTTCTGGGCGTCGCGCAGGTCCTTGTCGCGGGCGTCGAACTCCTGCCGGGCGGCGGCGAGGAGCTGCTTCACCTCGTCCGGTGAGCGGCGGCTGTCCTCGGGGAAGGCGTCGGCCTCCGCCTCCAGGCCGGCGATGTCCTGCCGCAGCG
>DATLIF010000204.1:0-7683 GCA_035539575.1 Fimbriiglobus sp.
GGAGGATACCGGTGGGGGAGCGGGCCGAGGCGTCGGTGATCGCCTGGCTGCGGCACCGGACCACCGGCTACGACGGGATGACGATTCCCAGGGTCAGGGGGAAGCGGCGGGAGGTCCGGCGGCTGCTGGCACAGAAGTCGATGGAGTTGTTGGCCCGCTACCGGTGGGGCGAGCCGGCCGCGGACGGGTGCCCGCTGTGGCGGGCGTTGGACGCGACAGGGAGTGGGGCGGCTTGACTCTCAGCGTTCCGGTTAGCGACACGGATGCCTGGAGTAGGCGAGGGCGGCAGTGCTGGCCGTGCGGAGCGGACTGGCGTTCCAGCTCGACCCGACCGACTCGGTACCGGGTCTGCTCGATGAGGCCGTCCGGCGGGCCGGGCTGCGGCACCCGCACGTCGTGCCGGTGTACGACGTCGGCCGCCACGACAGCGGGGTGTACGTCGTCAGCCAGCTGATCGACGGCCCAACCCTGGACCGGTACGCCTCCACCGTCCCACGCACCAGAGCTGGGCTGCGGTCACTGGCGGGGCTGGTGGTGCAGGTGGCTGACGCCTTGGCGACTGCTCACGCCCGGGGGGTGCTGCACCGGGACGTCAAGCCGTCCAACGTGCTGGTCGGGCTGGACGGGTGTGCGTACCTGACCGACTTCGGGCTGGCGGCCACCGCGAACAACCAGAGAGAACCCGCCGGCACCCTGGCGTACACCGCCCCGGATCTGCTGGCGGGACCGGGGCGGCGGACGGGCGGTCGGAGGTCTACGGCCTGGGGGTGCTGCTGTACGAGGCCCTGACAGGGGCCCGGGCGTTCCCCGGGGCGACTGCGAGCGAGGTCCGGGCGAGGGTGCTGGCCGGACAGCCGCCCCAACCGCGGTCGGTGTGCCCGTCGATCCCGGCCCCGCTGGAGGCGGTGTGCCGGCGGGCGATGGCGGCGAACCCGGCCGACCGGCATCCGACCGCCGAGGACTTCTCCAAGGCCCTCCGGCGGGCGGTCCGTCCGACGCCGTGGCCGCGGGTCGTCGCGATCCCGGCCGGGCTGGTCGTACTTCTGATCGGTGGGTTGGCGATCGGGGGGTACGCCCTTTCGCATTGGAGCGATGCCGATCCGGCCGGTGCCGACGAAACCGTCCCGACCGAGGGGGCGACATCGCCGCAGGTCGAGCCGGCAACCCCTCCCCAGGCCGCTTCAGTGAACCCGCCCGGGGTCGCCACGCTGACCCCGACGCACACCCTGACCGGACATAAGGGCCCGGTCGGTGTCTTGCGGTTCACGCCGGATGGGGAGACGCTCTACACCAGCGACTGGGGGGCGGTCCTCCGGCGGTGGGACGCCCGGACCTGGAAGCCGCTGTCCCAAGACGTCGGGGCCGACTGGCCCGACCAGCGGCTGACGTCGGACCTCGCCGTCACGGCCGACGGCCGACGGGCGATCTGTCTGTACTCCGGACGGCTACAGGAGGTGGACCTGGCGACCGGGGCGGTCGTCCGCACCTTCACCCCGCCGCTGACCGCCCCGCACGGCCGCAACCAGCAGGTCGTCCTCTCCCCGGACGGTCGGTGGCTGGCGGCCGGCGACGACGACGTGGTCCGGCTGTGGGACTTCGCGACCGGGGCGGTGGCCTGGTCCGACCCGGAGGCCGCCCGGAACAAGTCCCGGGCCCTGGCGTTCGCCCCGTCGGGGGAGCGGCTCTTGGTGGCCAACCGGTTCGGCCCGGCGACGCTCTACACGCCGGACTCCCCCCGGGCGTCGCGGCTGCCGGCCCACTGGAACAGCCTGCGGGCGGCCGCGTTCTTCCCGGACGGCAAGCGGGCAGTCCTCGCCGGCGACGACCGGGTGGTCCGGGTCTGGGACGTGTCGGCGTCGCCGCCGAAGGTGGTACACGTACTGTCGGGCCCGCGTCCGTCGGTCCAGGCGGTCGCGGTGGCCCGGGGCGGCCGGTACGTGCTGGCGGTCGGCGACGACAGGGTGCTGTTCGGGTGGGACGCCGACACCGGGAAGCAGGCGTTCGCGACCGACGCGGGCGGGGGCATCCAGGGGGTGGCAGTCGGGCCGGACGGGGCCACAGCGGCGACCGGGCACAAGGACGGGTCGGTCCGGGTGTGGGCCCTTCCATGAGTGAGTCGTGGCGGCATGCACACCGGGCAAGACGCCATCGGGAAGATCGGGTGCCACCTGACACCATGTCCGGGGAATGATTGACCGGGCGGGTGACTGCCGTTGATCCGATTCTGGAGTTGGCCTTGAGGTGGAGGTACCCTCGTGGCTCTGGTGGCGGGCGTTGATGGATGCCCGGGGGGCTGGCTTTGCGTTACCCGGGATGACGCGAGCGGTGTGATCGCGTCGGCTCTGTACCCAACGGCGACGGCCCTGGTTACCCAAGACCCATGCCCCAAGCTACTCGCAATCGACATCCCGATCGGGCTGACCGACGCCGGACGCAGGCGATGCGACGAGGAAGCCCGACGCCTACTCGGGGGTGTCAGACGGAACTCCGTATTCCCGGCACCGATCCGCCCTGCATTAGCCGCAGTTTCCCGGGCCGATGCGAGCCGCATCACCCAGCAAGCGGACGGCCGCCGGGTGAGTGCCCAGGCCTGGGCGATCGTACCGAAGATCCGCGACCTCGACGCAGTGCTTTCCGCCGGCCTGACGGACCAAGCCCGAGTCCGCGAGGTACACCCTGAGGTGTGCTTCTGGGCGTGGGCTGGGAACAAGGCCATGGCCCACCGGAAGAAGTCCCCCGCCGGGAGGGCGGAACGACGGAGGTTGATCAACACCCACTTTGGAGCCCAGGCAGTAGCCCAAGTTCGGCAGTGTTACTTGGTCAGGGACGTGGGGCACGATGACATCCACGACGCGTTCGCGGCCCTTTGGACCGCCGAGCGTATCCTGTCGTGGACGGCGGCCGCGGTGCCGAACCCGCCGCCCACCGACGCCAATGGATTGCGAATGGAGATGTGGTACTGACGCTGGCTGCTGGGTCGGGATGTTGACCGCGTATGCCTTTGTAAGGCAGGTCTGTCTACCCGCCCAATCGTCAACCGACTACCGGATTCACTACCGGGTTACCCCGCCGAGTACCGCGTTTTCTTGCTTGGTTTCGCATCTGTTCGCAACGGCTTGCAACGTCCACTTCGACAGGGTACAGTCCTCGAACCGAACGGCGGTTTCAGGTGAATGCCGACGGCGAGTACGGATTCGCACCGTCTGATTCGTAAAGCTGGGGTCCAGGGTTCGAATCCCTGAGGCGGCTCTGACGGAACCCCTTTGCCGAACGCGACCTAGTCACGAGGCGTCCGCTCCCGGCTTGGGCCGCCTGAGGAGTTGTTGCGGATCACCAGGATGATCACCGCAGCGGCGCCGAAGGCGAGGGCCGCCAGGATGAGCAACTCCAGAACGCCGATTCCGAACATGGGCGGGCTCCGGCGGGTCCGGGCAGAGGGCAGTTGGCACCAACATCTTACCCCGGTGGCCGTCTCGTGTGCCAGTCGGTGGCGGCCTCGTACATCCGGGCGGCTCGCAACAGCCGTTCCTCCTCGAACGGCGGGGCCAGGAGTTGCAAGCCGACGGGCAGCCCCGCCGCCGTGAACCCGCACGGCACGCTCACCCCGGGCAGGCCGGCCAGGTTCGCGGAGACCGTGTACACGTCGGACAGGTACATCGCCAGCGGGTCGTCGGACTTGGCGCCGACCGGGAACGCCGGGGTCGGAGTCGTCGGCCCGGCGATCACGTCGCAGCGGGCGAACGCCTCGTCGAAGTCGCGCTTCACCAGCCGGCGGACCTTCAGCGCCTGGACGTAGTAGGCGTCCCGGTAGCCGCGGGAGAGGACGTAGGTGCCGACCATCACCCGCCGCTTGACCTCCGGGCCGAACCCCTCGTCGCGGGACCGCGCGGTAGTGCCGACGAGGTCCGCCGCCGTCGCGGTGCGGTGGCCGTAGTGCATCCCGTCGTAGCGGGCCAGGTTCGAGGACGCCTCCGCCGGGGCGACGATGTAGTACGCCGCCAGCGCGTACTCGCTGTGTGGTAGGGATACGTCCACCAGCGTCGCGCCGCGCTTCTCGTACTCGGCCAGCGCGGTGCGGACGGCCGCCCCGACTTCCGGGTCAAGTCCTTCGCCGAAGAACTCGCGCGGCACCCCGACCCGCAGACCGGTAAGTGGGGTGTCGAGTGCCACGGCGTAGTCCGGTATCGGGCGGTCCACGCTGGTGCTGTCGCGGTGGTCGTGGCCGGCGATCGCGCCTAGCAGCAACGCGGCGTCGGCCACGGTGCGGGCGAACGGCCCGACCTGGTCAAGCGAGCTGGCGAACGCCACCAGCCCGTACCGGCTGACCCGGCCGTAGGTGGGCTTCAGGCCGACCACGCCACACAGCGCCGCCGGCTGGCGGATCGACCCGCCGGTGTCGGTGCCGAGGGCCAGCGGGGCGAACCCGGCCGCGACCGCCGCCGCCGACCCGCCGGACGACCCGCCGGGGATGCGCGACAGGTCCCACGGGTTACGCGTGGGACCCGTCGCGCTGTTCTCGGTGGACGAGCCCATGGCGAACTCGTCCATGTTGGTCTTGCCGATCAGCACCGCGTCGGCGGCCCGCAGCCGCTCGACGACGTGGGCGTCGTACGGCGGGACGAAGTTCGCCAGGATCTTCGACGAGCAGGTGGTCGGCACCCCGCGGGTGCAGAGCACGTCCTTGACCGCGACCGGCACCCCGGCGAGCGGGCCGATCTTCGCGCCGGCCTTGCGCTTCGCGTCCACGGCGGCGGCCTGCTGCCGGGCGACCGACTCGTCGAGGTGCGTGAACGCCCCGACCGCCGGCTCCCGGTCGCGGATCGTAGCAAGGAACGCGTTGGTGATCTCCGCAGCGGAAGTCTGACCGGAGTCTTGGAGAGCGAGGAGTTCGGAAGCGGTCTTGTGAGTCAGGGACATGAGAACCCCGGTCTTCAAGTCATGTCGCGGTTTGTAGTCAGGCTGTCAGGCCGCCAGACCGCCACTTGTGGGTGTGCCGGTTTGGCGGCCTGACCCCTCTGTTTCGGCCGACGCCTTAACCGGCGGGGGTCAGAGCGCCAGAGCGCCACTTTCGGAAGGTGCCGATGTGGCGCTCTGGGTGGTCACCATTTGACCACCTGGCCCCGGTTTCGAGCAGCAATCTATACTTATATACACTAATTAAGAATCAAAGACGGCCGGTACGCCGAAGTAGTCGCCGACGCGGCTCGGGGCGTTGCTCAGCGCCTCGTCGATCGGCAGAGACGGTGCCGGCTCGTCCTCGCGGAAGACGTTCTGCACCGGCAGCGGGTGCGCCAGCGGTTCGACGCCGTCGGTGTTCAACTGCTGGATCTGCTCGACGTACCCGAGGATTCGGTTGAGTTGCTCGGCCATCCGGGTCAGCTCGTCGTCGGTCAACTCCAGTCGGGCGAGCCGGGCGACCTGGAGGACGTCTTTGCGGGTCAGTGACATGACGTGAGCCTCGGTAAACGCCGAAAGGTCGAGGGCCGTCCGCCGGGTCGGGGGAGGCGCTCGACCTTAACGACTCAACGAGTGGACCGTCCGTCAGACGGACTGCATGCTGAACGCCGGCTTTTTGAGCGGCCGCTGCACGCGGTTGCTGCGGATGCACTTGGTGCAAACCCGCTTGCGGACGGTCTCGCCGTTCTCGACCACGCGGATGCGCTGGAGGTTTGGCTTGAATACCCGCTTGTTGATCCCGGTGATCTTCTTACCGACCCCGCCGAGGTACTTGGCCTTCCCGCGGTAGGTCTTCTGGTTGCCGACCACCGGCTTTTTGCCGCAGACGGCGCACTGCATGCCCATCGGTATGTCCTCAGCTACCGGCCGCCGAGTCGGGGCCGGGACGATCTCGGAACAATCACTATATCTGGCCGCATCCGGTCGGCAAGTCGGCCAGAGACTTGGGACTTGCGACTTGCGGACCTGGGACTCAGCCTATTCTTTCCACTTCACGAACGCTTCCAGGGCGAAGTACTCCGGCAGGCCCAGGGCGTCGTAGGTCTTGGCGGTGTCGAGGTTGCGGTCCTCGGCCCGCTGCCAGAACTCGCGGCGGTCGGTGCCGCCGGGGAACATCGCCTTGTCCTTCTGCGACTGGTGGCGGAAGATCGCCTGCTTCTTGCGCTCCAGTGTCTCCGGGCTGATGGGCACCGCCATCTCGATCTCGTGCGGCTCCCACTCCTCCCAGGCGCCGCGGTAGAGCCAGACGTCGAACAGGGCGCCGTCGGCCCGCACCCGGCGGACCGCCTCGAAGATCGCCTCGGCGCAGAGCCGGTGCGTGCCGTGCGGGTCGGACATCTCGCCGGCGACGTAGATCTGTGCCGGATCGAGCCGGCCCAGGAGCGCCACGATGTCGTCGATGTCCGCCGGCTGGACCGGGTCCTTGCTGACCGTCCCGGTCCGGTAGAACCGCAGGTTCATGAACTCCAATTGCTCCGGCGGGATGCCGCAGGCCAGCGCCGCCGCCCGCGCCTCGGTGGCCCGGATCATGCCCTTGATCTGCAACAGTTCCTCGCTATCCGGCTGGCCCGGCGGCTTGGCGTCGAGGAAGTCGTAGACCCGCTTCTTCATGGTCGTGGTCGCGGCCCGGTCGGCTTCCGAGCCGAACTCGCCGACGAACTCGTCCACGAAGTCCACGAACCGCCGGGCGTCGTGGTCGAACACAGCGATGTTGCCGCTGGTCATGTATGCGATGTGGACTTTATGTCCCTGCTCGACCAGGCGGATGATTGTCCCGCCCATGGAGATCACGTCGTCGTCGGGGTGCGGGCTGAACACCAGCACCGTCTTGGGGTCGCGCCCGGCCGGGGACGGCTTGATCGTCGCCAGGCGGTCGTGGAACACCTCCTCGCCGATCCGCTCGGCCGGGCCGCGCTCCCGCAGCAGGTCGTAGAGGTGGTACTCGCGGAAGTCGTCGTCGTTGAGCTTCTGAAGGCCCTTGCGGGTGGACAGACTCAGGTGGACGACGGCCCGTCGGACGGTCTGCTGCTCCCACTCGACCGGCCCGACCTCCCACGGCCGCTTGACCGCGGTCAACTCGGCGGCGGCCGCCTGGTCGAGGACGAAGGTGGCGTCGGCGTGCTCCTGGAGGAAGCTGGCGGTGACGGCCTCGGTGGGGGACTGCTCGGCCGCCTTGAACGTGGTCGCGGCCTTGTGTTCGCCGAAGGACAGCAGGAACACCTTGCGGGCGTCGAGGATGGTGGCGACCCCCATCGTGATCGCCTGGTTGGGGACGTTCTCCTCGCCAAAGAACCCGGCCGCCGCGTCCCGCCGGGTGATCGAGTCCAGGGTGATCATCCGGGTACGGCTGTTGCGTGGGCTGCCCGGCTCGTTGAACCCGATGTGCCCGGTCCGGCCGATGCCCAGCACCTGCACGTCGATGCCGCCGGCGGCGCGGATCTTCCGCTCGTAGTCGGCGCAGAACGCATCGACTGCGTCCTGGTCCAGGGTGCCGTCGGGGATGTGGATGTTCTCCCACTTGATGTTGATGTGGTTGAACAGGTTCTCGTGCATGAACCGGAAGTACGAGTGCGGGTCCTCCCGCTGCATCGGGTAGTACTCGTCCAGGTTGAACGTGACCACCCGGGAGAAGTCCAGCCCCTCTTCCTTGTGCAGGCGGATCAGTTCGCGGTACAGGCCGACGGGGGTGGACCCGGTGGCCAGCCCGAGGACGGTCGGCTTGCCGGC
>DATLIF010000205.1:0-4517 GCA_035539575.1 Fimbriiglobus sp.
GGCCCGTAGCGGTCGCGCGCGCGGCTCCAGTCGTTGGCTCCGCTACGGCGCGCTCGCGCTGCTCCTGGGCGGGCTGGCGTACGCCGGCGTCACCTGGGGCTTGCCCGACCGCAAGGCGTCGGACGTCATCACCGCCCGCGCGACCCGCGGCGTCCTGGTCATCACCGTGACAGACCGCGGCGAGCTGGAGAGCGCCCAGTCCACCCAGGTGAACTGTGAGGTCGAGGGCGGCGGCAAGATCGCCACCATCGTCCCGGAGGGCACCCGGGTCAAGAAGGGCGACGAGGTCTGCCGGTTCGACACCGACACCCTGCAGAAGGCGGTCAACGAGCAGTCGGTGAAGTGGGAGCAGGCGGTCGCCAAGGCGAAGGCGGCCCGGAGCGAGCTGGAGGTCCAGAAGAACAAGGAACTGTCGGAGATCGACAAGGCCGACCTGGCCCTGACCCTCGCGGACATCGACCTGAAGGCGTACCAGGACAAGGAGGGCGAATACACCGTCGAACTGGAGAAGCGGAAGGCCGCCGTCGACCTGGCCAAGAAGAAGCTCAAGGAGGCCGAGGACGACCTGGAGTTCACCCGCGGGCTGGTCAAGAAGGGGTTCGCCCAGTTGGAGCAACTTCCGGCGAAGGAGTTGACGGTGGACAGCGAACGGGCCACCGCCCGACAGCAAGAGGCGGATCTGAAGGTGTTCGAGCGGTTCACCAGCGAGAAGAAGCGGGTCGAACTGCGGGCCAAGGCCAAGGACGCCAAGCGGGAGCTGGAGCGGACCAAGAAGAGCCAGGCGGCGGCCACCGAGAAGGCGGACAACGAGGTCAAGGCGACGGGCAAGACGGCCGAACTGGAGGAGCAGCACCTCAAGCGGTTCCAGGCCCAGATGGAGAAGTGCGTCGTCAAGGCCCCGTCGGAAGGGATCGTCATCTACTACAACCGCCGGTACTGGGACGAGTCGTCCCGCATCCGCCCCGGCGGGAACGTCTACTTCCAGCAGCCGATCTTCACCCTCCCGGACCTGGACAATATGCAGGTCAAGATGAAGGTCCACGAGTCGGTGGTCAAGAAGGTTCTCAAGGGGATGACCGCCAACATGCAGATGGACGCCCTCGGTGGGCAGGTCCTCCATGGGACGGTCAAGTCGGTTGCCACCCTGGCCCAGAACGACATGGGCTGGGGCACCGGCGTCAAGGAGTACGAGACGATCGTCTCGATCGACGACCTGCCGAAGGAGGCCGGGCTGCGGCCGGGCATGACGGCCGAGGTCAAGATCCTCATCAAGACCGTCCCGGACGCGCTGACCGTCCCGGTGTCCGCCGTCACCGAGTCCGGCGGCAAGCACGTCTGCTACGTCAAGACGGGCCGGGGCCTCGAACGCCGGGAGGTCAAGGTCGGCGAGGGGAACGAGCAGAACATCCAGATCCTCGAAGGGCTCCAGGACGGCGAGGAGGTGGCGCTGGACGCGCGGGTGCGGGCCGCCGCCGAGGTGAAGGCAGGGGATGGTCAGGAGAAGGAGAAGGAGAAGAAGGACGCCAAGCCGGATGAGCCACCCGCCCCGACTCCGGGCACGGGTCCGGGCGTGGCCCAGAAGTGAGAGGCCCGAGCGTGTTCCTCTTCCGCCTCTCTCACGCCTTCAAGCTTGGGCTCCGCAGCCTGGCCGCCCACCGGCTGCGGTCCGGGCTGACCGCGCTGGGGATCGTCCTGGGCGTCGGGTCGGTCATCGTCATGCTGGCGGTCGGGGAGGCCGCGCGGCACCAGGCACTCAAGCAACTCGAAGACCTGGGCGCCAACACCATCCTGCTGCGGAGCACCAAGCCGACCGACGACCCGTCCAACACCCAGGGCGTGGACCTGTCCGCCTACGGGCTGACCTACAGCGACCTGGAGCGCATCCGGGAGACAGTCCCGACGGTCGCCGCCGCCACCCCGATGCGGGAGTATCGCAAGACCGTGCGGTACACCCAGCACAAGCTGGAGGCCCGGGTGGTCAGCATCACCCCGGAGTTCTTCAAGCAGAACAACATCCGGCTCGTGACCGGCCGCGGGATCGAGGAGTCCGACGAGCAGAAGTTCGACAACGTGGCCATCCTCGGGGCGGCCACCGCCGAGAAACTCTTCCCGGCGCAGGACCCGATCGGCAAGACGGTGTCGATCGAGGACGTGGACCGGCCGAAGTCGTTCACCGTGGTTGGCGTCATCGAGCCGAAGACCCTCTCGATCGGGTCGGAGAGTGGCGAGGTCGATTTCAACCGGGTGGTGTTCATCCCGTTCGCCACCGACCGCGTCCGGTTCGGCCGGGAACTGGTCTCCTACCGCCGCGGCCAGTCGTTCCAGCGCGACCGGCTCGAAATCAGCCAGATCACCGTCCAGGTGGACTCCGTGGACAACGTGCCGCGGACGGCAGCCGTGCTCCAGTCGCTAATCGAGCAGTACCACCCCCGCAAGGACGTGGCGGTCACGGTGCCGCTGGACCTGCTCCAGAAGGCCGAGCAGACGCAGCGGCTGTTCACCCTGATCCTCGGAGCGATCGCCGGCATCTCGCTGGTGGTCGGCGGGATCGGGATCATGAACATCATGCTCGCCACCGTCACCGAGCGGACCAAGGAGATCGGCGTCCGCCGGGCGCTCGGGGCCAAGCAGCGGGACATCGCTCTGCAGTTCCTGACCGAGACGGTGGTCCTGACCTGCGTCGGCGGGGTGATCGGGATCGCGCTCGGGATCGGGCTGGCGTACCTGGTGTCCGGCCTGTTCGGCCTGCCGACGATCATCCGGGCGTGGTCGCCGGTGCTGGCGTTCGCCGTGTCGGTGGCGGTCGGGCTCGCGTCCGGTTATTACCCGGCCCGGCGGGCCGCCCTGCTCGACCCGATCGAAGCCCTCCGGCACGAGTAACCCGAACCCATCACCGACCGGATCATGGCGCCGGGGCTGATCCCCGGGGCCGCACGGCCCCTCGTACCATTTCAGTAGTGCAATCGCGCGTCGAAAAAAATGTCGCCGGCTGTCACGGAATCGCCCGCCCCCACGTCCTTGGTGGTGACATGAGTGATGGACCTCCCACGGCCGTCGAGCGGCTGCGGCCGAAGTTGCTGGCGGTGGCGTACCGGATGCTCGGTACCGTGGCCGACGCCGAGGACGCCGTGCAGGACGCCTACCTCCGCTACCACCAGCACGCCGCCGATATCGGCAACCCTGAAGCGTGGCTGGTGAAGGCGACCACCCGGCTGTGCATCGACCGGCTGCGGAAGGCGAAGCGGGAGGAGTACGTCGGCCAGTGGCTGCCCGAACCCGTCCCCGAGACGTGGGCCGGGGCGGCGGCGGACAACCTGGAGTTGGCCGAGTCGCTGTCGATGGCGTTCCTGGTGCTGCTCGAAACCCTGTCCCCGGCGGAGCGGGCCGCCTACCTGCTGCGGGAGGTGTTCGGGTACGAGTTCGAGGAGATCGCCGACCTGCTCGACAAGACCCCGGTGAACGTCCGCCAGATCGCCGCCCGTGCGAAGAAACGGCTCGACCGGAAGGAGCGGCGGTTCGCCCCGGTCGTGGCCCGGGCCGACGAGTTGGCCGGGCGGTTCTTCGCCGCCTGCCGGTCCGGGGATGTTCACGCCATTGAGGCGATGCTGGCCGCGGACGTGGTGCTGTACTCGGACGGCGGCGGGAAGGTGTTCGCCGCCCCGAGGCCGATCGCCGGCGTCCGCAAGGTTGCCAACCTACTGGCCGTCGTGTTCCGCAAGCTGGGGCAGATCGGCGACCTGACCATCACCACCGTGAACGGCCGACCGGGAGTGGTGTTCGCAGTCGGCGGGAAGCTGGTCGAGGTTCTCACCGTCGCCCTGGACGGGGAGGCCGTCGGCAGCGTGTATGTCGTGTTGAACCCCGACAAGTTGTGCCGCTGGCCGGCCCCGGACAAGGACACCCGAACCATTCGCCCCGGACCCTGGGAGAAAATGACCGATGCAAAACCGACTGAACTACGCCAAGTTGTCCGCGGAGCCGATTAAGGCCCTGTACGCCATCGGCACCTACCTCGGCAAGTGCGGGCTGGAACACCAGTTGATCGAACTGGTCAAGATCCGGGCCTCGCAGATCAACGGGTGCGCCTACTGCCTGGACATGCACACGCAGGATGCCCGAGCGTCCGGCGAAACGGAGCAGCGCATCTACGCCCTGAGTGCGTGGCGGGAGACGCCGTTCTTCACGGAACGGGAGCGAGCGGCGCTGGCCTGGACCGAGGCGGTGACACTCATCGGCGGGGGCGTGCCGGACGCGGTGTACGAGGAGGCCCGCCAGCAGTTCGGCGAGAGCGAACTGGCGGACCTGACGTGGGCGGTGGTCGCCATCAACGCCTGGAACCGGCTCGCCATCAGCTTCCGGCCCGTGCCGGGGACGTACAAGCCGCACCTGCGGGCGCAGTTGGAGGCCCAGCTCACCGGCGCCGCGACCCGGACCTGATACCAGATCGCATGGATCTCTTCCTCCCCTCTCCCCACTGGGGAGAGGGGAGGAAGAGATCCATGCGATCTGGTATCAGG
>DATLIF010000206.1:0-3339 GCA_035539575.1 Fimbriiglobus sp.
TGTGCGACCCGACGGTCGCCGGGCTGGACGGCCTGGGGCTGTACCAGTTCGCCCTGATGCAGTACGACCCGCCGGGGCCGGGCAAGTGGCTCGACCGGCGGGTGCTCATGGGGTTCTGCTTCGACGGCACTGGCGCCCGGCCGTGGGGCGTGTACCGCAGCGCCATCGTCGGGTCGCAGCCGCAGACCGCCCCGGAGCTGGTGTGCGGGTCATTCTGCGAGTGGCTCCGGCGGGTGTCGGCCGGTGTGGCGCATCGCGCCGAACCATCCGCTGCAGCAGACCCCGGCCGCATGTAGGCTGTTCGTGACCCCAAGCTCCCTGGTGCGGCCGGGGCTGCTGAGCGGGGTCGTTCGGCGAAGTGAGGCGGTCGTTGTTGCGGCACTCTGCGTCCGGTTGAAGGTTCCGCGAGGTTAACCGGCGCGGACGGTTACTTGGAGGGCGATGCGATTATTCGTCTCCGCCAGTTGTTGCTTAAGGCCCGGTACAGCTTCTGGTTCCTGCCCGCGCTCAATGTCCTGGCGGCGGTTGTACTCGCGGTTGTCCTGATCGAGGCCGACGGGTGGTTCCCGCCGGGCGCGTTCGAGCAATGGCCGCGGCTGTTCGGGGCCGGCGCCGACGGCGCGCGCGGCTTGCTCACGGCCGTCGCCAGTTCGATGATCACGGTCGCGGGCGTGGTGTTCTCAATCACCCTTGTCGCCCTCTCGCTGGCCTCCAGCCAGTACACGTCGCGGGTGCTCCGAAACTTCCTGAGCGACCGGGTCACCCAATCCGTTCTCGGCGCGTTCGTCGGCATCTTCGCCTACTGCCTCGTCGTGCTCCGGACGATCCGCGGCGGCGACGAGGGGCAGTTCGTTCCGTCCGTGGCTGTGCTGGTCGGCCTGCTGCTGGGGTTCGTCGGCATTGGCGTCCTGATCTACTTCATCCACCACATCTCGACCTCCATCCAGGCCAGCCACATCCTGGCCGCCGCGGCCCGAGAAACCCTGCGGGCCGTCGATAACTTGTTCCCCGAGGGCGTGGGCGACGAAGGCGCGGACGGGGTGCGGGAAGCGGCCGGCGTCGGGGGGACCTGGCACCCTGTCGCTGCCGTCCGCACGGGGTACGTCCAGGGCCTCGACACGAGGGGCCTGCTGGCCTTCGCCGGCGAGCGCCGGACGGTCGTGCGCATGGAGCGGCGGGTCGGTCAGTTCGTCATCGAAGGGGAACCGCTGGCCGCCGTTCTCGGGGTCGCCCCGAGCGACGACCTCCGCCGCCTCCGCGGGTTGTACGCCATCGGCCGCCAGCGGACGGTGGAGCAGGACGCGGCCTTCGGGATTCGTCAGATCGTAGACGTGGCGCTGAAGGCGCTCTCGCCCGGGGTCAACGACACCACCACCGCCGTGATGTGCATCGACCATCTGACGGCCATCCTCGTCCGGCTGTCGGACCGCCGGATCGAGTCCTGCTATCGCAGTCAGGATGGGGAACTGCGACTGCTCACCTGCGGCCCGACGTATGCCGATCTCGTCGGCGAGGCGTTCGATCAGATCCGCCAGAACGCCGGCGGCAACGTCGCTGTTCTGGAAGGCGTGCTCGGGTCACTCGGACTTTTGGCGGGTCGGACGAAGGCCCCGTGGCGGCGGGAGGTCCTGTTGGAGCACGCCCGTGCGGTGGCCGAACTGAGCAGGCAGAGTCTGTCGGCCTCGCTTGACGTCCGGCGCGTTGCAGACGTGTCGGCCCGCACCCTCGAATTGCTCGGCGCGGATGCAACGGCCGAACCAGAAGCTGCACCTGACACCGGCCGTGTGTAGGCTTTTCGTGAGTCAAAGCTTCCTGAGCGGCCGGTGCAGGTGAGCTCTGTCGTTCGGCGGCGGAGGCACACCGAGAATGCCGGTCCGGGCGTATGTCATCGCCGTGCGGCCATACCACAAGCGGCTGGCTGACGACCTCTGGTTCTCGGCCGACCGCTATGCCTCCGTGCCGGAGGGGACGACCATTGTGGTTCCGGTGTTCGAGTCCGTCAGCTCGCACACCACCGATCGACTCGCGGGGGCGTTCGGTATCGGCATCTGGGACTTCGCTCGGCATGAGTTGCGGGCCGAGGCCGCGAACATCGAGTTGCTGCAAGAGGAGTTTGGGTGGGATCGGCCGGAGAGCTTCATGGCCCTTCGGGATGCGGGCTTCCGGTTCTACTTCCTGCCCCTGCACCCGTGAGCCGTAGACGCCGGACCAGGCGACGCACCTGACCCGGCGACGCACCTGACCCGGGCCGCATGTAGGCTTTCTGGGATTCATAGCTCCCCGAGCGGCCCCGGCTACTGAGCGGGGTCGTTCGGCTTTCTTGCACGCGAGGGTCCGTGCCATGTGGGAATGGCTGTTTGGCCGAAAACGGCCCGAGTCGAAGCGTGGGCAAGATCCTCCCCAAGTGCCAGGCGAGTCACCGCCCGGCTTCACCGGAGCTACGACGATTGGTCCCCTCGTCGAGGAGATGAAGGCCAAGGGATACCAGGGCCCTTTCGCAAACTTGTGCGATGGAATCATGGTCGTGACATTCCACGGCCCTGACGTTTCTCTGGAGCCCGCCTGGATTGAGCCGGTCGGCAACCCGTTTCAGATGCGGGTCTTGAACTGCGAGGCGTTCTGCCGGGACAGCCCGATGTTCGCCTTGGGCGAGGGTGCCGATGCGATCAATGCACGGTGTCGGCAAGCCCGCGACGACCCTGGCGGCTGGCGTCCGCCTGCCGCGGTCCCAGATGCCGTGACGATCCCTTGCCTCTTGAGTTATCCGGTCAACGGGGAACGAAACCCCGACGGCGCCCAGTTCCTCGCAGAAGGGATGGGGGATCTGTGGGATATCCGCCAGTTCGACGACCACATGTATTTCTCTCGAAGCTGGACCGGACAGCTTCGGTACCGGGCCAAGCTGCTGTATCGGCCGGGGGCCCTGTTCATCACCGAGGTGCAAGCGTCGCGGACGCGCCCCAAAGACGTCTACCGCATCGCGCAAGACGAGGAGTTGTCGGTCCGGCAGGTCGATTTCCTTATTAAGGCGCTGCTGTACCGAATGGAGGCGCCGGCGCCGTTGCCTCGCGGCCTGTCCGAGGAGAGGCCCGGCTCCCTTGCCCTCTTCTCTCTCACCGAATACGGCCGGTGGGGCTGGTTCCCGACGTTCGAGGACACGACCGAGTACCGCATCTGCCTCAACGGCGTCACCGGCCGATTCCCGCCGCCGCCCAATCATGGCGCCTTGCTCAGCGCGCTGCGGGCCGTGGAGGGCGAAGACACCCCGGAAACCCGGCAGCAGCTTTACGACCAGCTGCGCACCGGCGTGTTGCACCTCTCGTTTGTCGTGCCGGAAGA
>DATLIF010000207.1:0-6247 GCA_035539575.1 Fimbriiglobus sp.
CCATTCCCCGCACGGTGGGCCTCGAAGACTCGACCCACCCTACAAGAACCTTCCCATGTTCGATCGCGAGCTGACGCTTTACGCCTTCAACCTGTGGTACGGCCGGCAACTCGTCGCCGACATCCCCGACGAGCAACTCGCCGAGCAGCCGGCCGAGGGGTTCAACCACCCGGCGTGGGTGCTCGGCCACCTGGCGGCCGTGGCCGACTCCGGGCTGCAAATACTGGGGCTGCCGCTCGCCCTGCCGGCGGAGTGGCACCAACTCTTCGACCCCGGCACGGTCCACAGCCCCGAGCGGTCGCTGTACCCGACGAAGGTGGACCTGGTCGCGGCCTACGAGGCCGGCCACGCGCGGCTCGCGGAGGCGGTCGCCGCCGGCCCCGACCCCGAACGGCTGGCCCGCCCGAACCCGATTCGCGACCTGCGGCCGGTGTTGCCAACGCGGGGCGACCTGCTGGCGCACATCCTGACGACTCACGAGGCGACGCACCTCGGCCAGCTCTCGGCGTGGCGCCGGCAGCTCGGCTTCCCGCCGGTGCGCGGTTAGGCCGTGTGGGCACGAGTTCGGGCGATCGGCTCCTACCCAACGACGAACTGGTGCCATCCCTGCCGTGTCCTGTATGACAGCCCACGGGAGAGCCGTGGGCTTCTGCGTTGGGGTGCCAGTCATGCCGGAGCGGTGGGACTACAAGAAGGCCGGGCTGGACCTGGAGAAGTACGCCGAGACGATGTCCGGCATCCAGCCGCTGTTGACCCGCACCCACGACCAGACGCGGGTGATCCCGCCGCCGTTCCCGCCGCGCAAGGGCGGCAAGGGGTCCGGCGGGTTCGCCAGCCTCTTCGACCTGGACCCGACGGCGTGGCTCTTTAGCCGCAAGTACAAGCACCCGGTCCTGGTCACCTGCACCGACGGCGTCGGCTCCAAGCTCAAGATCGCGGCGCTGGCGAAGAAGTTCGACACGGTCGGCATCGATCTGGTCGCCATGTCGGTGAACGACCTGATCTGCACCGGCGGCGAGCCGCTGGTGTTCCTCGACTACATCGCGATGCCGAAGGACGACCCGGACCTGACGCGGCAGCTCGTGCAGGGGATCAGCGACGGCTGCCTGGAGGCCGAGTGTTCGCTGGTCGGCGGCGAGACGGCGATTCTGCCGGACTTCTACGCCGAGGGCGATTTCGACATGGCCGGGTTCTGCACCGGCGTCGTGGAGAAGGACCGCATCATCGACGGACGGCACATCCAGACCGGCGACACAGTGGTCGGGCTGGCGGCGAGCGGCCTGCACTCCAATGGCTACAGCCTGGTCCGCAAACTGGTGTTCGAGGCGGCGAAGCTTGCGGTGGACGCGCACGTCCCGGAGTTGGGTACAACGGTCGGCGAGGCGCTGCTGACGCCGACGCGGCTCTACGTCAAGCCTGTGCGGGAGGTGGTGCAGCACTACCCGGTGAAGAAGGGTGTAATCCGCGGCCTGGCGAACATCACCGGCGGCGGGCTGATCGACAACCTGGCTCGCATCCTGCCGCCGGGCAAGCGGGCGGTGCTGCGGCGCGGGTCGTGGCCGGTGCCGCCGGTGTTCGGCTGGCTGCAGAAGCTCGGCGACGTGCCGCAGGCGGAGATGGACCGGGTGTTCAACGGCGGCGTCGGGTTCTGCGTGGTGTGCAGCCCGCACTTCGCGGAGAGCATCGTCAAGCAGTTCGAGGACCAGGGCGTTGAAGCATGGCCGATCGGCGAAGTCCGCGACGGCGAGACGGGGGTGGAGATTGTGTAGCTTCGCGGCTGAAACCACATAACCTGACGTCTAAACCGATCAGACCTGCCCGAAGAGCTGCCTACTACCTGGACTTGCGCCCAGTAAAGGGTAAGATACAGCCGTATTAATCGTCCCAGCCAAGCCCTACCGATGGCCGATCGCACACTAGAAGTCCGTCTGCGGAACGAGGACGATACTCTACGTCCCGAGACACTTCGTATCCGCGATTTGACCGAGATCGCTTCATACGTCGAGGATGCTGTAGCGGCTGCGACCGGTATTCGTCCAGAGTACGGGGAAGATACGCCGGTATTGGTTAGCCTGACTGGTATCGAGGGGGGGAGTGCCCGCTTACTTCTTACCCTTGCAACCTCGGCGCTGGCCGCGACGGTCGGCATCAAGCAGGCTCTCGTCACTCGTGACTACAGTCGGCTACCGATGCGATGTCAGAAGAAGCTGTCCGAGATGTCTGGGTATCTAAGCGCACGGGGTTGGCAGGCCGAATTGGCAGGCGTTTCCCCGGGACGTGCTCTGATCTCTGCTGCCCATCCGGTTCCTGCGCCGGAACGAAGGACGATCAAGTCGGTAACGACCATCTACGGTGATTGCGTCCGAGTCGGCGGGGAGACGCCGAAGGCCGGTGTGCGGTTGGTTACGACTAGGCGCATCCTCAACATCGATGTCGATCCCGATCTCGCTCGCATCCTCGGCACCCGCCTGTACGACCGCGTAGGGATAAGGGGAACCGCGACGCTTGATGCGGCGACGCTGGAGATGATGGCGTTCAGGGGCGAAGCTATCCTCCCATACCGAGGTAAGGCGGCCGACCCGTTGGCAGCGGTCTTGAAGATTGCGGAGGCGTCGGCGGGAGTTTGGGAGGGCACCGATCCGCTCGAGTACGTGCGGCAGTTGCGCGAGGATGAGGAAGCCTCATGATCTGTCTGGACACCAACGCCCTGATCTGGGCGGTCGAGTTCAACTCTGATCCGGCGGTGTCCGACCAATGCAAACGGATCAGGCATTATCTGGAACGGCTTCGGGATGAGCAGACGCCTGTGATGATCCCGGTGCCGGTCCTGTTCGAGTTCTTGTGCAAGTATCCCCGCGAACGGCACGAGGTCCATCAGGCAGCACGGGCGGACGCATTCGTACTGTTCGACGCCACTCCACAGGTCGCCAGCGAGGCCGCCGCGCTCTTTCAAGCCGGCAATGCCGCAGCAATGTCGAGTGGTGGCCAACCCAAGCAGCAGCGGAAGATGGATCTTCTCGTCGCGGCGAGTGCGATTGTCGCCGGCGTTACCGAAATCGTCTCCGAAGATCGGGACTACAGCCAAATGACTGGCGGCAGGCTCACTTGGAAGAAGGTCAGTAGCTTGCCACTTCCTCCGGCCGGCTTATTCGACCAAGCCGAATGAGGCGGATGAAGTCTCCATGGCCGCCACTACATCGCTCGGGGTCTTAGGAACTCGCTCTTCCGAATCCCCAGTCGGTGCAGCCAGAACTGCCCCACGGTCTTCAGCGTCTCCAGTCCGTACTTGCTCGACCTGCGGAAGTTGATGCTGCTGGCCTCGTCGAAATACCGCACTGGCACCGGCACGTCCCCGAGCCGGAACCCGAAGTGGACCGCCTGCACCAGGAACTGCGTGTCGAACACGAAGTCGTCGGAGTTGCGCTCGAACGGGATCGTCTCCAGCACCGAGCGCCGGTAGACGCGGAAGCCGCTGTGGAACTCGCCGAGGTTCTGCCCAAGGGCGACGTTCTCGAAAAGCGTCAGCCCGCGGTTGGCGAGGTACTTCCACCACGGCATCCCGCAGGACACGGCTTCGGCGCGGGTGCGGACGCGGTTGCCGAGGATCACGTCGCAGATGCCCAGCTCGATGACGCCGACCGCGTGCGGGATCACCCGCGCGTCGTACTGGTAGTCCGGGTGGATCATCACCACCACATCCGCGCCGTGGTCGAGCGCATAGCGGTAGCACGTCTTCTGGTTGCCGCCGTAGCCCGTGTTCTTGTCGTGGACGATCACAGACAGGCCCATCTGCCGGGCGATCTCGACCGTGCGGTCCCGGCTACCGTCGTCCACCAGCAGGATGTCGTCCACGCTGCCGGGCGGGAAGTCGGCGATGGTCGCGGCGAGGGTGCGCTCGGCGTTGTAGGCCGGCAGCACGGCGATGATCTTGTGCTTGCGCGGCGGGACCGGGACGGCCGGCTTGAGGATGCGGTCAACGTGAAACGGCTCGGCGATCGGGTTGAGCGGCGGGCGGTCGAGGAGCGTGGCGGACATGGGGTGGCCGGTCGGGGTGTGGGTCGGGATGCGAGTAGGTTAGCGACTCGCGGCCGGCCGGAACACCTCCTCGCGCAGTGTGTCCAGGTGGCGGCGCGTCTGGTCGAGCAGCGCCACCGCCGCGTCGAAGGCGGGCCGCGGCACCGTCCGCTGCCGTAGCGCCGTCAGTTCCGCCTGCACCGCGTCCAGGTCCGCGTAGAGCCCGACCAGCCGCCCCTCCTGCTCCCGGGCGACATCCTGAAGCGCCATCCGCTCGCGAACGTTCGCTTCCACCTCCGCCCGCAGCGCGGCCACCTCGCGCTCGGCCCGGTCTTGCTCGTACGGGACGTAGTCGTCGAAGACGTTCGCCGGCGTCTGGAGCACGGGCACCAGGTCCGCGTCCTCGTGCCGGACGTAGTACCGGTTGAGCCCGTCGAACGTGGCGTACAGGTAGCCCGCCGCCAGGACCAGCGGCTCCCAGGACTGGTGGTTCGGACACGGCCGGCCGACCTCGGTCGCCTCGATCACCAGCACCCGCGGGCGGTGGCGCGTGAAGTCCGCGCCGGCCAGGACGCCGCGCTCGCCGCCCTCCACGTCGATCTTGAGGAAGTCGATGGTGCGGCCAGCGTGTTGTTCGCAGATCTCGGCCAGCGTCACCACGCGGGTCGGCCGGGGCACCACCTCCCGGCCCGCGGCGCGGACCGCGTCGGCCGCCGCCGGGTCGGTCGTCGCCCAGCCCACGCACGCCGGCACCTCGTAGAGCGTCACCTCGCCGGATCGCTCGCCGGCCGCGGCGTTCAGGTTCACGTCTCGCGGCCGGTGCGCAACGAGTTCGCGGTGGAAGACCTCCAGCGGCTCGACGTTCACCCCCGACCAGCCCCGGTCGTAGAACCACTTCGTCACCGAGTCGGACACCGGGTGCGCGGCGCCGACGTCGATGTAAAAGCCCTCCGGGCCGGGGAAGACCCGGTTGAGCAGCACGTCCTCGCGGTTCTGGGCGTAGGAGATCATCGGCATCGGGTGCAGCCCCCGGTCAGACGACCTTGCGCAGCGGCAGGGTGTCCGGCGACGTGTCCCGCCCGGCGAGCGACTGGAGGAGCAGGTCCTCCAGTTGCGCCAGCCGGCGTGTGACGGCCAGGTGGTCGGCGTCGAGCGCCTGGCGGCGGGCCTCGTGCCGGGCCAGCGCGGCCTCGGCCTCGGCCAGCCGGGCGGTCAGGTCGGCAATGGCCCGCTGCTGCGATAGATCCTGGTGGTGCAGGAACTGCAACAGGTCGCGCAGCCGGTGGAACATCGGCCGCAGCACCCGCCGCAGCGCCCGCTGGGCGGCGGTCAGCGGCGCGCGGACCAGGCCCTGCGACGTGTGGTCGAAGAAGTTGGGGTCCACGACTACCTCCGGGGTCGCGTCGGCGGGCGCGGGCGGCTGCGCCACGGCCGTCGGCGGCGCCTGGGCCGCCTCATGGGTCAACAACTGGAACGTCTTCTCGGCCAGCAGGCCCAGCCGGTACACCTCGCCGGCCGGCGGTCGACGGCGGTCGGTCTGCGACCGGGCGGCCCGCACCAACTCCTCCTCGATGGCCGGCAGCACCGCCCGCAGGTGGAAGTCCCGCAGCGTGACGGCCATCGACCGGCGGGCCAGCGTCGGTAGGTCCACGCGGCCGGTCAGCACGGACTCGATCGCGTCGGCGAAGCCCTCCGCCGACCGCGGCGCCTTCAGGCAGTGGACCCCGTGGGCGAACCACTCGCCGTAGCCGCACCGGTCGGAGACCAGCGGCACGCACCCGTGAGCCGCCGCCTCCATCGGCGCCATGCCGAACGGCTCCCGCGGCCACGTCGGGAAGGCGAACAGGTCGTACTCCGGGTACTCGGCGTACAGTTCGGCCTGCGGCCGGGGGCCGTGGAACTGCACCCGGCCCTGCACCCCGAGCTGCAGCGCCAGGCCGCGGAACTCGGTGTCCGATCCGGGGCCGTAGAAGTCCACGGTCACGTCCGCGAACCCCCGGTCCCGCGTCGCCGCGATCGCCCGCACCAGCAGGTCCGTCCCCTTGTGAACCCCCAGCGCCCCGCTGGAGACGATTCGCAGGGTGTCCCCCGGCTGGTAGTATCGCCGGCGATCCGGGCTGCCGTCCGTCGTCACCCAGTAGGGTATCAGTCGGGAGCGGTCCGCCAGGTCGATTCCGGCGTCGGCGATCTCGGTCAGCAGCGTCTCGCTGACGCAGATGAACCGGCCGCGGAC
>DATLIF010000208.1:0-4297 GCA_035539575.1 Fimbriiglobus sp.
TCCGGTGGGGGGTAGCCCAGGACATGCTCGCCGCCTGGGTGCTGACCCTCCCGGTCGCCGCCGCGGTCGCGGCCGGGGTGTACTGGCTGCTATACCAAGTCCTGTAACGAGTCGCCGGCGGGACGGCCACCGCCATAGAGCCCGTGCCGGCATGTGTCTCCCCCGCACTCGCCGCAGAGAACCTCGCATAATCGTGGCCAGGGTCTTCGGCGTCCAGGGGCTTCGGCGTCCAGTGCCGCACCGTCCACTCTGCATCCCCACCTGGGCCTTGCTCCCCTCGAACAGCCCGAGCCACTCAGCCTCCCTGGCTTCGACCCGCAGCCGCAGGCCCCGGCCTGTCTTGACACACGCCGCGAAGACCAGCCGGCCGTTGACGGTCAGGGCGGTCGTCGGATCCGGCCGTGATCCCGCGGTCCAGCCGGCGGAGCAGGTCGCGGCGCTCGGCGATCCGCCGCAGGTGGGCGACATTCTTTGTTGGCTCGGCGGGTCGAACCGGTCGTACACCGCCCCGTAGACTCCGGCCGCCGCGGCGCTACTGATCAGGTCCCACGCCCGGCACGGGGACTCCTGCCACGGCGACCATCGGTAGCCGGCGAACCCGACCGACAGCGCAACCAGGGCGACGACGATCAGCCAGTGTCGGGAGGCGGGCGGCCTCATGGCCGACGGTCTACCCCGCCACCCCCGCCGGGGACTACTGATGAGACACGGGGTCGCCGTCGTTCCGGTCGCCGCCCCGGCCGTGGGGCGGATCGCCGTGTCCCGAATACCCCCCGCCGGAATCGGCACCCGGTCCGCTTACTTGTCGGCGGAAACCATCGTGAGGTTCGCCATGTGCCGACATGCATTGCTTGGGCAGGGGGGCCTCCTCCTTGCCGTCACCGCCCTGATCTCCGCCCCGCAACCCGGCCCTCGACCGGCGGACGAGTCCTACCTGGCCTGGCTGGAGGAGCGGTCGATGCTCCGCCAGGCCCGCGAGGACGCGCGATCGGTGTCGGGCAACGCCGTCCAGTGGCGGCACCCTTACGGCAAGCCACAACCGCTTGAGGCAGTCAAGCACGCCTCCGTGTGGCTGCTCGACTACCCCGGCTCGGTCATCCCCCGGCCGGGGGACTCGGTGATCGCCACCTGGGCCGACCCCGGGCTGTGGGACGCGCTGCGGGAACTTGGGGTGGACCTGCTACACACCGGGCCACTCAACCGCTCCGGCGGGGTCCGGGGGCGGGAGTACACCCCGACCCTCGACGGCTGGTTCGACCGCGTCTCGCTCGAACTCGACCCGGCCCTCGGCACGGAAGAGGAGTACGCGCGCATGGTCGCCGTCGCGGCCCAGCGCAAGGCGTCCATCGCCGGCGACCTGGTGCCGCTGCACACAGGAACCGGCCCCGACTTCCACCTCGCCACCCGAGCGTACAAGGACTACCCGGGGATGTACACGATGGTGGAAGTCCCCCGCGCGGACTGGGGCCTGTTGCCGGAGGTGAAAAGTCCCTGGCAGCCCGGCCACGTCCCGAGGCCGGCCGCCGAGCAGTTGGCCAAGAAGGGGTACATCCCCGGCCTGATCAACTCCAACGACGCCTCGCCGGAGGCCAAGTCGTGGAGCGGCTGGAGCGCCACCGCCGAGGTCGTCGGGTCCGACGGCAAGACCCGGCGGTGGGTGTTCCTGCACTACTTCAAGCCGAACCAGCCGGCGCTGAACTGGCTCGACCCGTCCTACGCCGCCCGCCGGGCGGTGGCCGGAGACGTGGTGCGGACGGTGCTGACGCGTAAGACCCGGGTGGTGCGGCTGGACGCGGTGCCGTTCCTCGGGATCGAGCCGAAGCCGGGGGAGCCGGGCCAGACCGAGCACTTCAAGCACCCGCTGTCGGTGGTCGGGACCAACGACGTGGCGATGCTGGTCCGCAAGCTTGGCGGGTGGACCTTCCACGAGCTGAACGTCCCGCTGGAGGAGCTGGCGAAGTTCACCGCCGACGGGCCGGACCTGTCCTACGACTTCGTCACCCGGGCGCAGGTGCTGCACGCGCTGCTGAGCGGCGACGCCGGGCCGCTGCGACTTTCGTTCCGGTGGATGCGGGAGGCCGGGGCGCAGCCGGGCGCGTTCGTCCACGACCTGCAGAATCACGACGAGATCACCTACCAGTTGGTCGAGCCGGAGCACCGCAAGGACCAGGCGCTGGAGGTCGGCGGCCGCAAGCGAACCGGGAAGGAACTGAAGGAGGAGATGCTGGCCCTGATGCGGGAGAAGGTGGCCGGCGACGCCGCCCCGTACAACCGGCTGTACCGGCCGGAGAAGGACGGGCTGGCGACCACGTTCGCCGGGTTCATCGCGCCGGCCCTCGGCATCGACCCGTACCACGCGACCCGCGAGCAGGTCCAACAGATCGCCCGGGGGCACTTGCTGCTGGCCGCCGCGAACGCGATGGTGCCCGGCGTGTTCAGCCTGTTGAGCTGGGACGTGGTCGGGGCCTTACCGGTGTCCGGGCCGGAAGTCGAGAAGCGGGCGGCGGACGGCGACCCCCGGTGGGCCAACCGCGGCGGGGTGGACCTGACGGGAGCGAACCCGAAGGCCGAGGCGTCGGCGTTCGGGCTGCCGCGGGCGAAGGCGCTCTACGGCCCGCTGCCGCAACAGTTGAAGAACGCGGACTCGTTCGCCTCGCGGCTCAAGGCGATGCTGGCGGCCCGGCGGAAGTACCGGGTGGCCGAGGGGGAGTTGCTCGCGGCCCCGGAGACGAAGGCGGCCGGGCTGTGCGTGCTGGTGCTGAGGCTACCCGACCGCCCGCTCGCAGTGACGGTCCTGAACTTCGGCCGCGAGGAGGTCGAGGAGGAGATCGACCTGCGGAAGTTGGTGAAGGGCGGCGGACCTACGGCAGGGGAGTGGGTCGATATCGTGACCGGGAAGGTCGGCGGAGCGGTGACGGAGGCGGGTCGGCTGCGGGTGCGGCTACCGGCCCTCACCGGGACGACGCTCGTGCCCGGCGAGCCGATGCCCTGAGCGGGGCGCAGACGCCGCCGCGGCCGGTCCTGTCTGACTTCGGTCCGCGGTTCGATCGATGCACCGTGCCGACGCCCTCGGCCGGTGGTTTCTCCGAACCGGGTGTCAAGCACAACGGGGGCCTGTCGCTGGCGATGTGTCCTTATGGTCGATCGACTACCTCGTCGGCTGGGTACGATCTAGCCGGCTCTATCCCGCCGGTGACCACCAGAATGAGACGTGCGGTCGCCACCGGTCTGGTCGTCGCCCTCGCCGCTGGTGACATCGCCGCGGCGTTGGTGGCGTCCCGCGAGGCGGCCCAGTCACCGGCCGCCGGGCCGCGAGTCGAGCTGTCCGCCGTGCGGACCGAGGACTGGACCGAGCCGGCCGGAAAGGACCTGAAGATGGTCTACGCGGACTGGAAGATTGTGGGCGACCGGCCGGTGTGGCGGGTGACGGCCAAGGTGGTGGTGCTCGGCGCGGACGGCGAGGTGGTGTTCGCGGTCGAAGGGATCGTGACCTACGCCGCCCCCGCCGGCACGGTCGGGGTCAGCACCGGTGAGGCGTTCTCTAAACCCACAGGCGAGGGCGTCCCGCTGCCCGGTGTGGCGGAGGCGACCCTGTCTGCCATCGAGATTACCGGCGTATCGGAGTAGGCTGTTCGATCGGCCCCCGGCTCGATGAGTCGGTCCGCCAACGCGCCTCGCGCCCCACAGTCCGCGGGGTTCCGCAACATCGCCCTCAACAGCCCCAGCAACGTGTCGTCGATCCCCTGACCAGTCAGCACGTCGTCCGCGACCCCGGCCAGGAAGTTGACACACGCGACGGCACGGGCCAGGCGCCGCGGACCCGGCGACCCAACGACACCGCCCCGGTGACCGGGAGCAGTTGTGTTGGGGAACGCCTCTTTCCGACATACTCAGTTAGGAAAAGTGTGGACGTGGGTGCAGATCACCACCGCCCCGACCTTCCGGCGACCGGATGGCCAACCTCTCCCGAGCGGTTAGTGCGCCTGGGCTACGATCTCCTCCTGGAAACTATTCAATACATGAAGTCACGGAAAGTGCAGAAGGGGTGTCAATGAACCGGGGCCGGTGGACGGATCCGCTCATATATCCGTATCCGGGAGTCCGTCGTGCAACCACAAGGTCCCTCCACCCGCCTCGGTCGGGTCAGTTACGCTGCGATCGCGTGGCTGATCGGGCTGCCGCTGCCGCTCATCATCATCGCCCTGCTGTGGGGCGGCTGCACCAAGTTCTAACTTCGGTGCGCCGACAGGACGCCATGCCCTCGACCGAACTGCGACGCAGCCGCGTGTTGCGCTCG
>DATLIF010000209.1:0-4811 GCA_035539575.1 Fimbriiglobus sp.
TTAGCATACTCGGCATCCTGGCGGTCGTCGCGCTGGTGGCGATCGTGCTGATGCTCATCACCAACTGGCGGCCGCTCGGCCCGGTGTTTTAACGCGTAGCGGGGACGCCGCAGGCGTCCCCGCTAACTTGGCACCCGCCGCCACCACGTCCGCTCCAGCAGGTACGCCGCCCCGAGCAACCCGACCGCCGCCACGGCGCACCACGGGTAGTACTCGTGATACCGCCGGTAGCGGAACGTCTCGTCCGGCTGGCGCTCCAGCGCGTCGATCTCCTGATACACCGCCCGCAACTCGTCCGCGGTGTCCGCCGTGAACGACCGGCCGCCGGTCAGCGCCGCCACCGCCTCCAGCACCCGACGGCCGTCGGCCCGCTGCTGGACCTGCTCCGGCGGCGCGTCGGGCTTCGGCTCGCCGCCGCAGTCGATCGCGTACACCGGCACCCCCAGGTTCGCCGCCAGTTGCGCCGCCTGTCGCGGCTTCAGCGGGCCGTCCGCGCCGTCGCGGTGGACGTTGTGCTCGCCGTCGCTTAACAGGATCAGCACCTTCCGCCGCGGGCCGGCCGCGTCCAGCCGGAGCAACCCCTCGGCCAGCGCGTCGCCGACGTTGGTGCCGGCGTCGATGCCGGCCTTCGCCTGTTGCCCGTCGAGCACCGTCAACAGCACCGAGTGGTTGTGCGTCAGTGGCACCGCCGTCTCGGGGATCGCGGCGAACGTCACAAGCCCGACGCGGTCGCGCGGTCGGCCGTCGAAGTGCGTGCCGTCCGGGGCGTCGCCGCCGGCCACGAACAGCCGCAGCACCTGCTTCGCCGCGTCCAGCCGGCTCGCGGGCGGCCCGCCCGGCGACGCCGCGTAGTCGGGCGTCGCCATGCTGCCGCTGACGTCCAGTGCCAGCACGATGGCGATCCCCTCGGCCGGCAACCGGGTGCGAAGGTCGGGCGTCCGCGGCCCGGCGGCGGCCATCGCCACAGATGCGAACGCGAACCCCCGCAGTGCCGCGCCGCCCCAGTTCGCCCACCTCGCCCGGCCGCGCGGCAGCCCGGCGACCAGTCGTATGTCGGAGTAGCGCAGGGCCGGCCGCCGCCGCCGCGCCCACCACCAGGCGAACAGCGCCGCCAGCGGGACGAGCAGCAGGAACTCCGGGTTGGCGAACCACGACATGTGCCCAACTTACCGCGCCCGCCGGGTCGCGGGGAGTTGCCGTAAGTCGGGGGAAGTGGGGATGCGTCAGGCTTCAGGCGCGTGCGGCGTATGCCGATATACACCCTCATGCCGCCCGGCCGTACCCCGCGAGGCCACGCACCGATGCTGCTCTCCCGGCTGCTACGTCCGGTCGCCCGGCGGGTGCTGCCCGCCGCGGTCCTCTGCGTCCTGGCGGCCGGGGTCGGATGCTCCCGGACCCGGATCGACACCAACCCGCCGCCGCAGTACGTCTCGCCGGTGATCCTCGACGCCGCCGCACCACCCGGCACCTACGCCCCGGTCGAGCGTGACGCGGCCGTGGTCCTGACCGCCGCGACCGCGGACAGCCCGCTCCCCGCGAATCAGAAGCGACTCAACGTCCTGGCCGTCTCCGGCGGCGGGCAGTTCGGATCGTTCGCGGCCGGTCTGCTGAACGCCTGGTCGGACCGCGGCTGTCGGCCGGAGTTCGACGTGGTCACCGGCATCAGCAGCGGGGCGCTGATCGCCGCCGTCGTCTACGCCGGCCCGAAGTACGACCCGCTCCTGGCCCGGCTGTTCACCACCCTGGAGACGCGCGACATCTACCGGTACGCGCCGGTGGTCATTCACCTCTTGCGCACACGGGCGCTGGGGACAACTGACCCGCTGCGGCAGCTCCTGGAGGAGACGCTCGACGAGCAGTTCCTGGCGGACATGCGGGCGGCGCACTGCGCCGGCCGCCGGCTGTTCGTCGGCACGATGAACCAGCTCACCCGCCGACCCGTGATCTGGGACCTTGGTGCAATCGCCTCCAGCGGCCACCCGAACGCCCGGGCGCGGGTGCTCGATATTCTCGTGGCGACCGCGTCCATCTCCGGGCAGGCCCCGCCGGTCGCGATCGACGTCGAGGTGAACGGCCAGTGCGTCCGCGAGTACCACGTCGATTGCGGCGGTGTGATCCAGACGTTCATCCGGTTCGGCCCGGAGGCGCCGCGGCCGGACCCGGCGAACCCGGCGACGAAGTGGCTGGCCGGGTCGAACCTGTACATGATCGGCGGCGGCAAGCTCTACAAGGAAATCCTCACCGAGCCGCCCGGGGCCATCGACGCGGTGATGAGCAACATCTCGGCCTGCCTGTACGCCCTGTTCCGGGCCGACGTCTGGCGCCTGTACACGCTCTGTTCGGTGTCGGGGATGTCGTTCAACCTCGCGGTCATCCCGGAGGAAGCGTACACGGGGGAAAAGAGCACCTCGTTCGACCCGCAGATTCAGCAGGCTCTTTACGCGGTCGGGTACGATCTGATGGCCCGCGGCGGCGATCCGTGGCGGCACACCCCGCCGGGGGCCGAGCCGGGCGAGGAGGACTTCCCGCGGGCCGGGTATCGGTTCACCGTGCCGCCAGCCGGTGCCACCGCGCCGGAGGCCGCCGTTACCCTGCCCCCGCAGGCACCCCAGTCCGTACTCCTGCCGGCGCCGACGCCGGAGCCGGCCCCGCCGGTACGGCCGATCGTCCGCATCCGCAACCTCAACCTGTTCGAGGTTCCGAGGCTCTAACCGGTCGTTCTCGCGGTCGGAGTCAACCCGGCCGCGTCGGAATGCCGATCACAACCGAGCGGACCGGAACGCGCGGCCGGCGGGGGCCGGCCATCTTCGACGGGAGGAACCCCACTCATGCGGATCACCACGCGGACCCTGGCCGGGCTGACCCTGATGGCCGGGCTGGCCAGCAACCAGGCCGTTGCCCAGGTCAAAACCGAAGACGTGCTCGCCCGCAAGCCGGCGCAGCAGAACGTCAATGTCACCACGCCAACCGGGGCCGACCTGGCCGGCTGCAAGGCCGAGCCGGTCGCCTGGCCCAAGCAGGGCAACTCCGCCCCGACCGGGGTCGTCGTCAAGGACTCCCAGGGCCGGCTGGTACGCCAGTTCATCGACACCACCGGCTCCAAGGACCCGGCCAAGGCCAACATCTGGTCGTACTACCTCAACGGCGTCGAGTCGTACCGCGAGGTGGACGGGAATGGGAACGGCAAGCCGGACCAGTTCCGCTGGCTGGGCGCCAACGGTGGCAAGTGGGGCCTCGACATCAATGAGGACGGCCAGGTGGACGGCTGGCACATGATCTCCCCGGAGGAGGTCAGCCAGGAACTCTTCGAGGCGATCCTGACGAAGAACGCCAAGAAGGTCGAGGCGTTGCTGCCCAGCGACCAGGATCTGAAGTCGATCGGCGTGCCGGACTCCGAGATCGCCAAGATCCGCCAGAAGACGGCCGGCGCGGTCAAGCGGATGATGGACACCGCCGAGGAGATGAAGCTGACCGACAAGGCGAAGTGGATCCACCTGGAGGTGGAGGCCCCGCAAGTCACGCCGGCGGACGCCTTCGGCGGGCGGGACGACCTGGTGAAGTACCGCAGCACGTCGGTGCTGGTGGACAAGGGGGACGGCAAGTCGGCCGTGGTATTCCAGACCGGTGAGCTGCTGCTCATCGGCCGGTCGTGGAAGCTGGTCGAAGGCCCGACGCCCGGCGCCGCCCAGCCGCCGGACACCGCCGTCGCCGGCAACCCCGGCGAGGTGACGATCCCGCAGGGCGCCGCGGATATCCTCGGCCAGATCAACAAGCTGACCCAGCCGACGAACCCGGCCGAGATGGGCAAGTACCAACTCCAGCGTGCCGCGCTGCTGGAGAAGATCATCGCCATGACCCAGGGCGCCCAGCAGGAGCCGTGGCTCAAGCAGGTGATCGACGCCTACGCCTCTGCCGCCGAGAGCGGCGAGTCCGCGGCGATGGCCCGGCTCAAGGAGTGGCACGACCAGATCGACAAGACCGCCCCGAAGTCCAACTCCGCCGCCTACGCCGCATTCCGGCTGGCCGCCGCCGAGCACGCCACCCGGCTCGCCGCGGCGAAGACGCAGGAGGAGATGCTCAAGGTCCAGTCCTGGTGGCGCGAGCAACTCGAAGCGTTCGTCACCAAGCACCCCACCGGCGAGGACGCCCCGGAGGCGATGAACCGGCTGGCCGTCTCGTTCGAATACGTCAAGGACGGCGAGGCGAAGGCCAAGGAGTGGTACGACCGGCTGGCCAAGGACCACCCGTCGCACCACTACGGGGTCAAGGCCCAGGGCGCGGTCAAGCGGCTCACCAGCGAGGGCCAGCCGTTCGTCCTGTCCGGCCGCACCCTCGACGGCAAGGACTTCAGCGCCGCCCAGCTCAACGGCAAGGCGGTCATCGTCTACTACTGGGCGAGCTGGGGCCGCGAGACGGCCAACGAGCTGAAGGCGCTCGGCGAGCTGACCAAGACCTACGGCCCGAAGGGGCTGGAGCTGGTCACGATCAGCCTGGACGACGATCCGGCCAAGGCGGTGCAGACGATCAACGCCGCCCAGGTGCCGGGGACGCACCTGCACCTGCCGGGCGGACTCGACCGCTCACCGCTGGGCGCGGCCTACGGCATCCAGATGGTGCCGCACGTCTTCCTGGTCGGCAAGGACGGCAAGGTCGTGGACAACAACGCCCAGACCGGCCCGACCTTCAAGGACGCGGTCGAGAAGCTGGTGAAGTAGCTTTGAGCTATGAGCGGTGAGCTATGAGCGGTGAGCTATGAGCGGTGAGCTATGAGCGGTGAGCCAGACAAGATCGCCTTTTGTCTTGTCTGGCTC
>DATLIF010000210.1:0-18742 GCA_035539575.1 Fimbriiglobus sp.
GCCGTGTAGTGGTCGGCCAGCAGGCGGTGGGCGGCGGCGCAGTCCGGGGTCTGGGCCACTGCGAGTTCCAACAGTCGGACCGCCTCCTCGGTCCGCCCGGTCGCCAGCAGGGCCTCGGCGATCGTCACCTTGTACCCGACGGTGTCCGGGCGGCCGTACTTCTCCCACAATTCGACCGCCTGCTGCACCTGTCCCTCGGCCTGGAGTTTGCGGGCCTCCGACTCGTTCCCGGTCCGGGCCAGGGCCAGCCCGAGGAAGTGCCGCGCCCGGGCCGCCGTGGGGCCGATGTGGGCGATTGCTTCCCGCAAGGGCGGGACGGCCCGGTCCGGTCGGTCAGCTTCCAACTCCAGAGCGCCGCGCAGGGTCAATGCGGTGGCGTCCCTGGGATGCCGGCGGAGGAGTTCGCCGACCAGTACCTCGGCCCGGGCGTTGTCGCCGAGCCGGACGCAGATCTCCGCCTCCAGCCGAGTCAGGGCCGGGTCGTCCGGGCGGGTCTCGCGGCACCGACGGCACTCGGTAGCTGCCTCCTCGGTCCGTCCGACCAGGAATAGCCAGCCGGCCCGCCGCTCCCTCAATTCCCCGGCCGACGGCTGGAGTTCGAGGACCGTGGCGGCGGAATCAATGGCGTCGTCCAGGCGGCGACGCTTCACCGCCAGGTCGATCCGGGTCAGGTGCGGTTCCGGGTCGCGTGGCCGCAGGGCTCGCCACCGATCGGCCGGCCCGTCGGCATCGTCGAGCTTGCCGGCGGTCAGCCGGCCGAGGGCCAGCGCCCGCCAGGCGTCGGCGTCGTCCGGGTCCTGTTCGAGGGCGGTCGCGAGAAGGGGTTCGGCGGCGGCCAGTTCTCCGGAGAGGGCAAGGCGGATCCCCTCGTCGCGACTGCGACGTTGCTCCAGGGCGCGCAAGCCGACAACCGCGCCGGCCGCTGCCAGCCCGATCGCGACCCAGATGAGGATCGGTCGGCGCAGACGAACGGGCCGGACGAGGCCGCCGGGGGCCTTCGCCGGGTGTGCCATGACCTGGATGACCGTCAGCGACCGGGATTGCGAGTCTCAGTCGAATCGACGCGAATCGATGTTACACCCGACCGCGTGACGGATCAATACCGTGCGGCGTCCGGGCGCAGGTGAACCGTCGGTCGGGCCAGTAGGATGATGGGGTTGTATCTCGTGAACGGAGGCGCCATGCTCCCCGGATGGTCCCGCGAATCGATTGCCGGCAAGCCGGCCGACATCTTCCACCCGCCGGGGATCGAGCGGCCGCGGTTCGCCATTCTGTTCCTACACGTCCACTCGGACACCTTGCAACTACCCTCCGACAACGCGGCATACACCGCCGAGTTGGCGCGGCACGGCCTCCCTTGCTGTGCCCCGCACGGGATGCGCTCCTGGTGGGCCGACCGCGTCTGCCCGGAGTTCGATCCGCATCGGACAGCCCAGCGGTTTCTGCTCGACGACGTACTGCCCTGGATGGCCCAGCGCTGGCAACTTTCGCCGAGAGCGGTTGCCGCCGCGGGAATCAGCATGGGCGGCCAGGGGGCGGTTCGGCTGGCCTTCCGGCACCCGGAAGTGATCCCAGTCGCCGCGTCGGTATCCGGGGCGTTCGACTACCACGAGGTGTACGGTCAGGGTCTGCCGCTCGACGCGATGTACGAGAGCCGGGAGCGCTGCCGGCAGGACACGGCCATCCTTCACATTGACCCGAATCGGTTTCCCCCGTACGTCTGGTTCGCGTGCGACCCGACCGATACCCAGTGGTATCGCGGGAACGACCGACTGCACGAGAAACTGACCGCGATGGGGTTACCGCACGTCGCGGATCTGGAGACCAGCGCCGGCGGTCACTCGTGGGCGTACTTCGATCGGATGGCCGCACCGATGATCGGGTTCGTTTCCGAGGCGCTGCGTGCGGAATCGAGACGGTTGGTGTAGCCCTCATTCCCACGCGGAGTGTGGGAACGAGCGAGTTACGGCATAGTTTCCGCCGGCTTGCCGAGGTCCTTGACCGTCGCGTTCTTCATCTGCCCTTGAGCGTCTCGCTCCTGGAACCCGACCCGGGCGGTCATCGACGGCTCCACCGGAATCACGTTCAGGTCGGCGGGCAGGTAGCCGGGCTTCTCCAGTAACGGCTTGAGCGTCTTCACCTGTGACACGCCCTGGTCCACCTCGCCCGTGCGGGCGAAGTTGCCCACCGTCCCGGCGTAGCGGATGGTGCCGTCCTCGTCGCGGGTGCCCAGGACGAGTTGAGCTACCCGGTTGGGGTCGTTGGGATCCGGGACGTATCCGATCACCACACAGGTGGTCACGTTCGGCGGCTCCTGACGCTCGGGCGGGTCCGGGTCGCCGTACGGGTCGATCAGGTTGACGTCGCGTTCCTCGCCGGCGGTCTGGACCGGCACCGCCTCCCCGTAGATCACAAAATCGCCCGCCTCGGGATCCTCGGCGATCACCTCTCCGTCGCCGGTCGAGATGAGCCCGTGCCGGACAATACTCCTCTTCGCCTTCTTGTCCTTGAACGCGAAGTCATTCATCCAGAACAGGACGAACGCGCACAGGAAGGCCACCGCACCCCAGCAGGCCAGGCAGATGGCGTAGCGGGTCCGGGGCAGGTGTTCGATCGCATACCGGACGACGGTCAACGGGTCGATGTACTTGAACAGTTCCCCGTCCCGCCAGTGGCGGAAGGTCAGGACAACCACCGTGACATGGCCGATGACGTAGGCCAGCAGTCCGGCCCCGGCCTGGATCAGAATCCACCAGACCTGGGCCATCGAACCGGGCGGCAGGAATTCCCGCCGGAGGCAGGTCGCAACGACGATCCCCACGCACCCGGCCAGGAACAGGAACAACCAGGGCGGCACACCGCCGCCGCCCGATGCGGGTCGCGGGGATCGCTCGTACTCCTCGTCCGAGGAGTACCCGCACTTGGCGCACCACTCCTTGTCACCGACCTCCCGCATGTCGGCGAGACACCGCGGGCAGTATTTGGGGCCGCGCCGCATCTCGGGGGCTGGTGTGTCGGTCGGCTGCGTGCCCTGCAAGGCTGTCGCCAGAAACAGGGCGCCGTTGTCTTCCCCGACCTCGAGAGCGTCGCCAGACCCTTGCAGCATCCGCTGCCGGGCTCGCTCGGCTGCCGCGGCCCGGGCCGGGACCACCTGGAGGGCTACCCGCACCCCCTCGCGGAGGTGCTCAGCCTCGTAGACGAACCCCGTCCCGTCCTGACCCAGTAACCGCAGTGCCCGGTAGCCACCCAGCCTACCGATTTCGTCCTGGCGTTCCGGCGGTCGCAGGAGGCCCCCCGGGCTAGGCGTGGCCGACTCGGGGCGTGGGGCGACCGCGGTCGGCGCCCTGCCGTCATGTACAGACTTGAGTCGGCGCTCGCCGGACGCTGCCCCGGTCCGGCCGCGGGCGCACACGGCACAGCTCGCGAGGTGTTCGCGGAGTTGGGTCGCCAGCGGGTCCGGGATCTTCCCGACCCGCAGCCGGAACAGGGTGGCCGCGTCCGGACACGGTGTATTGTCGATCATTGGATGCCCCCGGGAGGAGACTGTCCCGGTGTAGGAAATCTGACGGACTCTAGAACACCAGTCGTCGGGGTCAACCGGCCTGTCAACATTCGGACGCGGGCGTCTCCGCTCCGACGCCGTCAGATGAAATGCGTGCTAGAGTCGGGAACGGGGCCGGTGCGCATCCGACCGGCACCCCGACGGATGCGTGGGGGGCCGACGATGCGACCGTGCGGTGGACTCAGACTGTTGGTGGTGTGGGTAGTCGTGGCCGGCGGGACGGCACCTGCCGTCGGCCAGGAGGGCCAGTGGAAGGCCTTCACCGACTCCGGCTGGCGGCTCGCGCGGGACGGCGATCCCGCGGCCGGCGAACACCTGGCCAAGGCGCTGTCGCACGCAGCCGAGTTCTCACCCGGCGACGCCCGCCGCGCGCTGACCCAGTCCTATCAGGCCTACGCCGCCTGGAAGGCGGGCAAGACCGCCGACGCCGACCGGCACGCGGCGGAAGCACTGGCCGCATTCGACGCCCTGCCTGCCGACCCCGCCAGTCAGTACGTCGGTCGTGGGCTGAATGCGCTGGCGCTCCTGGCCCAGGGCCGGAAGGACTACCCACGGGCCGACAAGCTCTACCTGCGGGCACTGGCGGCCGAGGAGAAGGTCCGCGGGGCGAACGGAGTCGGCGTGGCCCAGATGCTCGGCAACCGGGCCGGGCTCCTGGAAGTGCAGGGGCGATACGAGGAGGCCGAAACGCTCCGCAAGCGGCAGTTGCAGATCCTCGACACGCCGGGCCGGGCCGACCTGGCTGCCAGCGCCCACCTGGGGGCTGGTCGGATGTACCGCAAGTGGGACCGCGATGCGCAGGCCGAGACGCACCTGGCCCGGGCGGTCGAGCTGAAGTGGAAGTCGAGCAAGAAGGACGACCCGGCGGCGATCCCGTACCTGACCGAACTGGGCCGCCTGTACCTGGACCAGAAGAAGCCGGACAAGGCCGAACTGCTGCTGAGCGAGGTGCTGGAATACCGGGAGAAAACGTCAGCCAAGCAACCGGACAGGCAGGTCGAGCTGTCGGACGCACTGCACGACATGGGGTGCGTCCATCTCGCGGCCGGGCGGCCGTCGGCGGCCGAGCCGATGCTCGACCGGGCACTCCGCATCCGCGAGAAGGCGTTCCCCGGCGGGGACCTGCGGACGGCGATCACCCTGCACACGCTGGCGAGCTTACACGTCACCCGCAAGCGGAACCAGCAGGCCGAGGGGGAACTGCAACGATCGCTGCAGATCAAGCGGAAGGTGCTCGGGCCGGACCACGCCGGGGTGGCGGCCGCGCTGGAGGACCTGGGCCTCCTATACGCCCGTATGAACGACCCCGTGTCGGCGGTGAACTTCCTCCGGGAGGCCCTGTCGGTTCGGGATCGGGGGGCCGGCCCGGGGCACCCCAGTGTCGCTGCCACGTTGCACCACCTCGCCAACGCTTATCGCGATCAGCGGCGGTTCGCCGACGCCGAGCCGCTCTACAAGCGGTCGATCACGATCAAGGAGAACTCCGTTGGCCCGGACGCACCGGGACTCGCCCCGGTACTGGACAGCTACGCGGGGATGCTGTTGAAGACCGGCCGCAGCGCCGAGGCGGCCCCGCTGGCGAAGCGAGCCAACGCCATCCGGGCGAAGTAGTTCGCCTGACGATTGACGGCAGCATCGCATGCCCGGCCGTTGCAACGGTCGGGTTTTTTCGTTCCACTATCCATGTCACAGGAGGATCGCCGATGTGCCACCGGCTCGCGGTCTGCGCCTTACTGGCCGTCGCGGTTCCCGCCGCGGCCGCCGATTACCCCAAGGTCGAGCTGAAAGCCGGCCGGCACGGGGTGACCGTCTACACGCCGGACGCCGAGAAGGGGTTCTACCGCGGCAGCCGGTTCGCCTGGGCCGGGGTGGTCAAGGATCTGAAGTTCGCCGGGTACACCATCTTCGGCCCGTGGAAGGACAAACACGACCCGCGAAACAACGACGACATCACCGGCCCGGCCGAGGAGTTCGGCATGTTCTCCCCGCTCGGCTACGACGTGGCGAAGACGGGCGGCCGGTTCGTCAAGATCGGGGTCGGCGAGATGGAGAAGACGAAGGAGGAGAAGTACAGCTTCATCACCAACTACAAGGTGGTGAACCCGGGCGTGTGGGAGGTCTCACCCGTCAAACCCGGTCCGGACAAGGACAGCGTGTCGGTGCGGTGCCAGCAGACGCTGAAGGCCGGCAACGGGTACGCCTACGTCTACGCCAAGACGATCACCCTGCGCGACCGGGACGACTACGCTTTCCTCACACTCGAGCACGAGTTGACCAACACCGGCGACAAGCCGATCGACACGGACGTCTACAACCACAACTTCTTCAACGTGGACGGCCGCCCGATCGGGCCGGACTACTTCCTGGTGTTCATCGACCCGGTGAAGCCGGCAGAGGGGTTCAACGCTGCCGGGGTCGCCGAGTTCCGCGACCTGCGATACATGTTCAGCCGGACGCTGGAGAAGGAGGCCCCATTCGGCCTGTTGCTCAACCAGAAGGGCAAGCCACAGGAGTATACCTTCCAGATGACCTGCGCCGACCCCGGCAAGAAGACCGGCGTCCGGGTCCAGGTCAGCAGCACGCAGGACGTCAGCAAGTTCCAGACGTGGTCGGTCCGCGGGTGCATGTGCCCGGAGCCGTTCAGCCCGGTCAAGGTGGCCCCGGGCAAGCGGCAGGAGTGGACCGTCACCTACATGCTGAACAAGAACACGGTGCGGTGACGGTCAGAAGTTCCCGAGCGTCTGCCGGAACCGCTCAATCGACGTGCGAACCTCGGCGGCGCCGTCCTCCTGGGGCGCCCAGCCGATCACCTCGACCGTCACCCCTTCCAGGTGCTTGTACGTCGCGAAGAAGTGCTCCACCTCTCGCAGGAAGTGGGCCGGCACGTCGGCCAGGGTCTTCATCTCGCCGAAGAGCGGGTCCTTGTTGGGCACCCCCAGCACCTTGAAGTCGTCGTGTCCCTTGTCCCGCATCTTGAAGATGCCGACCACGCGCGCCTCGATCAGGCACCCGGAGAAGGTCGGCTCGTTCACCATCACCAGGATGTCCAGCGGGTCGCCGTCGTCGGCCAGGGTCTGCGGGATAAACCCGTAGTCGCCGGGGTAGACGGCCGAGCTGTACAGGTAGCGGTCCATCTTGATCAGGCCCGTCACCTTGTCCACCTCGAACTTCGTCCGCCGGCCCTTGGGAATCTCGACGATCATGTTCGCCACCGACGCCTCGCCGGTCCCCGGCGGGATCATCATGAAGTCGCGGACGTAGTCCCGGCGCGGGAACATCAATCAGGCTCCGATGGTTCGAGAGGACGGTACAGGAGAAGTGTAAGGACGTGAGCGCAAAAACAAAGCCCGCCCGCGGAAGCGGGCGGGCTTTGTGACTACCCCTTGACCGCGATCCGCCGCGGCTTGACCGCCTCCACCTTCGGCAGGTGGAGCGTCAGCACGCCGTGCTTCAACTCGGCGGCGATCTTGTCGGCCGCGATCTGCTCGGTCACCCGGAACGATCGGAAGTAGCCCGTCACCTCGAACTCGCGGGTCGTACGCGGCTTGTCCGGGTGACTGGCCGCCCGCCGGCCGTGGACCGCCAGCTCGCCGGTCTCGAACCGGACGTCCACGTCCTCCGCGGTGACGCCCGGCATGTCGGCGAACACCAGGATCTCGTCCTCGGTCTCCAGGACGTCCACCCGTGGGGTGAGGGCCACCGCCCGGGTGCCGTCGTCGGCCGGGGCCGGCTGCGCCGCCCCGTTGGCCCGCTCGATTATCTTCTCGGACATGGTGTGTACCTCCTAAACGGATGAAGGATGAAGGATGAGTAAAACGGACCATCGATGGTGATTCATCCTTCATCCTTCATCCTTGGTTTAAGTCTTGACCGTGATCTTGCGCGGCCTGGCAGCCTCGCTCTTGGGCAGGGTCAGCTTGAGTACCCCGTGCTCGTACCGGGCATCGACCTTGTCGGGGTCCACCAGCACCGGCAACGTCACCTGCCGGGTGAACCGGCCGACCGGGCGCTCCTGCCGCACCCACACCGCTCCCTGCACCTCCGGCGCGGTCCGCTCGCCCTGGACCGTGAGTTGGTTGCCCTCGGTCACGAGTACCTCCACTTTCTCCGGGTCCACCGCCGGCAAGTCCAGCTCCGCGTACACGTTGTTGTCGTCCGCCCACAGGTTCATCAGCGGGCCGCCCGTTGCGGCCCGGAACCCGAACCCCCGATTGAACGCCTCCGACAACCGGTTGAACTCCCGCTCCAACTCCCCGAGCGGGTCGCCACGGAACGGAAACATGTCGTACCTCCCTCGTCCGGAAATGGGTCGCTGCCTGATCGTCGGACGTGATCCGCCCGGTTGGAGGGCTACGGGCCGGCTACGGATTCCGGGATCCGGCCGAATGCTGGCTCCGACCAGGCGGGGACAACGGGACTTGATTCAACCCGCGTGCCAAACGTCCATCACACCAAGCGGACACCAGGAACAGTGTGAAATCGCCAGAAAAATGCCGGTTCGGCTGAAATGACGTGTTCGGACGGCAGCCCAGAATCGCACGGACGGATGCCATACTGGCACCCGGGGGCGGTCTGCTACCCCTTGCCGGGTTCCTTCAGCGGGTCGGGCAGAACCGGCAGGGTGACAGGGTTTCCGCCCGGTACAGGTGCCGGCGTGGGGGCGGACGGGACGACCGGGCTGGTGGGAACTGGCGTTGGGCTGGACGGCGCCGGGCTGGAAGGGGCGGGGCTGGATGGCGTCGGGCTGGAGGGTGCGGGGGCAGGAGTCTGTTCGGCGGGCGGGCGGTGCGAGTCGCGCTCAGTCGGCGAAGGGCCGCCGGAGCCCTGGACCTTCTCAATCACCGCAGCCGGCTTCTCCAGGTCGATCAGGATTTCCTTCTCGTAGACATGCACCGACGGGTTGCCCGCCTTGTCGAGCGCCGTCGCCCGGACGTAGACCCGCCACAGGTTCTTGTCCTCGACCTCCCAGACGTAACGGCCGCTGTTCCGCAACTTCCCGGAGGTGATGTTCGTCCACTGGGCGCCGGCCTTATCGGTCGAGTACTCCAGGGTGATCGGCTCCTCCCAAAGGTTCTTGTCGGTGGCCTCCCACTCGATCTCGACCCGCGGCCCGGCCGTCCCGCCGGGGGTGACCCGGTGCCCCTTCACCTTCACGAACGGCCTGTCCGTGTCCACCTCGATCAGGAACTGGGCCGGGTCGCCGGGCCGGGGGTCGTCCTGCTTGCCGCCGGCCCCGTTCTCCGGGATGACGATGAACCCGTAAAGCCCGTCCTTCTCGACCTTGTGAGCGATGGGGATCGTCGGGTCGCGGTCGGTGGCGGTGATCTGCGTCGGTTGCTCCTTGACGTGCTTCCAGCCGAGCTTACCGTCGTTTACCCAGAGGTGAGCCTTCGGCACGCCGGACCGGGTAACTCGGGTCAGCTTCGACTCGACGGTCAGGGTATGGGAGTTGACGTATCTGATCTCCGGCCGGGTCGGGAAGTCGTCCGGGTTGCCGAACCCCGACCCACCGCGGTCGGACGCCGGGCGGACCGCTTCGAGGCCGGCTCCGGCACCACCGGTCGGCAGAGTGACGAACGGCGGGACCGAGACGCCCTCGTGACCGGCGCGGTCCCGGGCGACGACGCGAACCTCGATCGGCTCGCGGGCAGTGAGGTTCCGCCAGGTGTACCGGTCCCGCAGGCCAAATTCCTGCGGCTTGACCGTCGTCCACTGCGGCTGGCCCCGGTAGCGGACCTGGAGTCCGATGCCGTCCGGCCGGGCGTTGTCGTCGGTTACTTCCCATTCGACGCCCGTGGTGCCGACCGCGGCGATCCGCACCTGCGGCGGGTGGGTGTCCACTACCACCCGGCGGTGGGCGGTCAGGTCAGCGTCACGGGGGTTGGTGTCCCCGTCTGGGTAGAAGAGCTGGATCGAGAAAGAGTATTCGCCGTCGGCCGACGCAGTGTACCGAAAACCCTTGCTCCCCTTGGCGGGGTCGATGACTTCCAGGTCGGTGATGGCTCGCTCGGCCACTCGCTCGAAGCGGCCGCGGTCGCGGGCGACGTAGAACCGCAGCTTGGACGGCCGCGGGTTCATGGCCTGGATCTTGTCGAGCGGGACGGGGAAGTTGATTTCCCGCATCGGCCAGTGCTGCGCCTCGGGCTCCTGCGCACGGGCGGGCAGGGCGGTCCAGGCCGCCAATACCGCCACGATCAGGCCGAGCCCGTGCCGCATCGGGGTCCCTCCCGGGCCGGGCGCCCGTCCGCCAGGGCACTCCATGCCGCAGTCGGTAAATCGAACCCCGGACCGCGGCGACTTGAACCAAAGACGGGGAGGCGAAGGGTGCCGGTGCCACTCCCCATTCCTGGCGAACGGCCGGCGTAAGCCGGCTGGTAGGCCCATGCCCCACCAGACGGCTTACGCCGGCCGTTCGCCAGCTTGCCAGCACTTCAACTCGCCGCGGGCACCTGCGGATTGCTGGTCGGCGCGTTACCGTTGGCCTTCGCCTCGCCGGAGAACCAGCGGCTCACCAGGCCGCCGAACCCCGGCACCGCCAGAACCCACCGGACCGACCGCAGCCAGCCCAGATTACGAAACAGCGTCGCCGCGGCTGCCGGGCCGATCACCTCCCGGCCGTCCGCGACGACCTGGACCGACGGCTGGTTGCCAGCCGGCACCGCGTCCACCCGGCCGTCGAAGTCCACCGCCTTCGCCAGCGCTGCGGCCCGCGCCTGGCGGTCGGATTGCGCGTTGAACCGCAGGCCGAGTCGCCGCTCGTCGGTGCCGGTGCCGAAGAGCCGCTCGCGGATCGCCGCGCCCGGCAGGTAGCACAACAGCAGCGTCATCATGAGCAGGCTGAAGATCCATAGCCCCATGAACACCGCGATCCCGGCGTGCAAGAACAGCGCGAGCATCACGATGTACGGCCGCACCCGGGTCCACACCAGGAACGGCAAACCGAGTTCGCAGATGAACGTGAACGCCACCCCGCCGGCAGCGATCGCCGCGTATAGCAGCCGGTCGGACGCGATCATCCGCACCAGCGACTCGTACCACCGGTAGTGGATCAGGGTGAACTCCGGGTTCACCAGCGTGTCCCAGTAGGCGTTGGTGTTCCACCACGCCGGCCCCTTGAGCTTGGACAGGCCGGAGGCCATGTAGATGAAGCAGAAGTGGACCTGTAACAGCCGACTGGCGAAGCCGGCGGTGACGGAGAGCGGCGGCCGGTCCAGGTAGGCCAGCGTCGGCGAGTCGATCGTGCCCGACCGCCGCAGACTCGCGCGGACGGCCCGGTAGCGGTTGATGACCCGGTCCACCGACATCGCCGCCCCGCTGGGGGCGATCATCAGGTAGAACAGCAGGATGTTCATCATGGTGTCCATGCCGAACAGGATCTGCTGCGTGCGGTGGATGTAGCTGATGGCCGCCAGCCAGGTCAGCACGGACGTGACCCGGGTGCAGAACCCGACGGTGAACAGGAGCAGGATGACCAGCACGACACCGTGGGCGACCGCCATCCCGGCCGGGTCGGTGACGTGGAACCAGATCGAAAAGATCGGGTTGCCGAGCCGGTGGGCGTAGCGGGCCTCCTGGTTCCAGTAGTCGAGGTAGTCCAGGCGGCTGGCCCGCTCGGTCGGGTCGAGGGCCGGCAGCTCCTTGAGGAACTCAAGGAACGCGGTCCGCTGCGGGAGGGTCAGCTCGTTGAGGTGGCTGTAGATGTAGCCGCGGGCGGCCTGGGCCTCCTCGCGGCTGCCCTGGGGCAGGGTCTTGAAGAATGTGTCCGCGTCGGCCGCCAGCCGGGCGCGGTCGGTCGGGGACATCCCCTCGACGAACGGCGGGGTGGGCGGGATGCGCAGGGCCGGGATGGTGGTCTTCTCCATCGCCGCCCGCTTCGACTCGTCGGCGAGGACGGCGAGTTGGTTCTTGCGGTCTCGCTCGTCGGGGCTCAGTTCGGCGAGATAGTACACCCCCAACTGGACGGTGTCGTTGTTGCCGGTCCGCTGGAGGGCGTCGAGGTAGGCCAGCGACCGCTCCGCGTCGGCGCGGGTCGGGTGCGTCGCCACCAGGTGATGGATGTACTCCATCACCGCTTTCTTGCGGTGTGGGAACTCGGGCAGGTGGGCGGACGGCTGGCCGAAGTCCCAGGTCAGCGGCGGGACGATGTGCGGCAGCTCGCGGCGCTCGCGGTTGACGTACTCCAGGCCGTACCAGCCGCGGGGGCCGAAGAACGACTGGAGGTCGAACGAGTATGCCAGGTGGACGTACAGGGCCAGGCACCCGGTGACGATGCGGATGAACCCGAGGGTGGTCGGGTCGCCGGGGGCGAACCACAAGTCCAGCCACCGCCGCCAAGCGGACCGGGGCGCGGGGGTCAGCGTCGTGCTCATGGCCGCATCCTCCTCCAGTCGAAGTCGTACCCCGCGTGCCGGGACAGGTACTCGTCAAAGTGCCGCTGCTCCGGGTCCATCGGGGATGGGCCGCCCGGCCGGGAGACGACCGGGACCAGCCAGTAGAGCATTTCGTCCTGCGGGTTGACCAGCGTCCCGTCCGGGGCGTACTCGCCGAGGTAGTAGACCCGGTAGCCGACCGGGTCGAACGGGTCCTTGCCTTGCACGAAATCGTAGGCCGGGATGATGCGGTGCTCGGCTCGGTAGAGCTTGATGCTGGCCACCTTCGTCCGCCGCGTCGCCTCGTGCTCCACGGCGATGTGCTCGGCGTAGGACGGCAGCAGGTAGCGCGTGATGTCCGGCCGGGGGATGCGGTACTGCATGTGTTGCGGTTCGATCTCCGGCGGGGCCAGCGGGATGGCGTCATTGCCGGCCACCCGCAGCGCCCGCCGTGCCCGCCGCTCCCGGGCGTCGAGTTTCTCGAACGACGTGGCGGTGAACAGGTCCGACACGGTCCCCGCCACCGCCTCCGTGATCGAGAGCCGGCGGTAGTAGGTCAACCCAAGCGGATCCTTCATGTGCTCGTGCCGTCGGGGCAACACCAGCCACTCGGCCTTCGCCTTGCCCGTGGCCGGGTCCACCTCGTCGTACTTGACCAGCACAAACAGTTGGCTCGCCGGCCCCGGCTCGGGACTGTAGAAGTGGTATGCGTTTCGCATGTATGCGAAGGACAGGTAAGGCAGGTAAACCCGGCCGGCCATCTGTTGCGTGACCCAGGGGGCGGGTTCTGGCCACGTGGTCGCGGTGAGAATACCCCCGAAGTGGAACAGAACGGCCAGGGAAACCAGGGAGTACCGCACGAGTGGCGTGACGTACGCCAGGACAGTGCCGGCGGCGGCCAGCCCAGTCAGGACGCGGGCCAGGAGCCGGGCGGAATCCCAGTGGTCGGGCAGGGCGATGACAGCGGCGAGAAGTCCGGTTCCCGCCGCCAGGAGCCAGGCTTTCCATAGGCTTGGCCGCATCGAGATCGCTGCCCCGGCCAGCAGGGCGCCGACGCCGCACAGCAAGAGCCGGAGGGTGTGGAGCGGCCAGGGGATGGCGTCGTGACTCGCAGGGACGCCATCCCAGACCGCCGGCGTGTCGCCCCACCCGGCGGCTGTGGCGATGCCGACGAGTGCGGCGGCCGCCGTCAGCCCGAACCCGGCAGCACCCACTCGGAGGACCGAGCGCGGGTCCGGCGGGGGAATCAAATCGTCAATTCTGGGGACCGAGGCCGAGGCCGTGTCCATGGGAGCCTCTCCGATGTGGCGGACGAACCCAGGCCATCGACCGACGACCCCGACCGCCAGAGACAGGATACCCGATCAAGTGGCCCACCCTCTGCCCCAACGGCGGTCGAAAGGCGGCGTTGGCCGGCTGGCCTATGCGGTGCCCGGCGCGACCGCGCCAGGTGAATCCGCAGTCATATGGTCCGAATTCAGGACTAAAATATCCGATTTTCGATGGTTCGCAAGAGCAGTACGGGTCTTGCGCCCGGGTAAGATCAGCGATTCCCCGCAACCTACCCAGTTTACTATTGACGGGTTTTGGGAGCGGTCTTAGTATCCCTAGGCGACTAGACTGCCTGGATCGTGCAAGTTCTCCGTTCGCCCTGTTTTAACACCGAGTTGTTCCGTATCGCCCCTAGCAGCAACCGACTCGAGGACGTGCTCCGGGCGATTCGAGCTTCTTTTTCCGAGTGACGGGTTCGGTCGGGCAACCCGTTTCACACCTGGGAGGTTGACCACGCTATGTACACGATGGTCCTGATGATGGCGGTGACCGGATCTGGCGATGTGGCTGGGTTCGGCGGGAAGAACCGGGGCGGCTGCAACGGCTACGTGGTCAGCTCCGGCTGCTACGGTGGTGGTGGCTGCTACGGCGATGGCGGCGGCTGCCAGGGTGGTCGAGGCGGGTTCCTGGGTCACAAGGACCGCAACGGCTGCAACGGCGGCGGGTTCCTGGGCCACAAGGACCGCGGCGGCTGCCACGGCACGGTCGTCAGCCACGGTTGCCACGGGGCCTACGGCGGCGGTTGCCACGGCGGCGGTTACGGCGGCGGCGGCTGCTACGGTGGCGGGTACGGCGGTGGCTGCTACGGCTCGCACTACGCTGCCCCGGTCGCCAACTATGGCGCGGCCTGCTGTGGGTCGAGCTACGCTGCTCCGGTTGTCAGCACCGGCTGCACCGGCGGGATCGTGACCGGCGCCGCTCCGGCCTACGGCGCCCCGGTCTACGGCGCCCCTGTTACCGGCGCCCCGGTTTATGAATCCCCGGCCCCGACGACTGGCGGCCCGGTCGTGATGCCGCCGGCCACCACCGGCGAGAAGAAGTCGACGACCACCACGGAAGAGAAGAAGTAACGCGACCGGCACCGGCCGGACGGAGGGCGGACACCTGAATGGGTGCCCGCCCTTTTTGTTTTGCGGCTCGCGACCCGGCCGTCGTTGAGCCGTTCCGTCTGCGGGTTATAATCCCTTGTCCCCCGGACGGTCCGTGGGCCAGTTCTGGGGATGGTGTTCCGGCGAGTATCGATGAGCCAACCGATCGTTCGCCCGCGTGTGGCGGACCTGGTCTTCCGGGTGTATGACCGACCGCTCCATCCGGAGTTGGTCGAGACGCTGGCGGTCCGTCAGGTCCGCCGCGATGGGTCAGTGCTGACCGTCCGGGTGACGCCGACCGGCCACGTGTTGGAATGGGTGCGGGGGAACGCCTGTGTCACCGAGGTGACGACCACGGCTGATTGCGAGTTGCCGGAGACCGGGCGGCGTCTGGCGCACCGGTTGGGACCGGGTCAGCAGCAGGGCCACTGCGCGGTCGGTGACGGGGTGCGGTATCAGGTCAGCACGGACGCCGAGGTGTTACCCCCCGAAGTGTACGTCCACGTCCACGAGGAGTTGGCCGCGGACGGTGCGCGGCGGGGACTCCTGTTCCACTTCCGCCCGCACCACCGGCTCGGGCTGACGCCGCTGGGGTTCGTGGCCGTCGAGGTGCTGCCGTCCGGGCTGTCGGTGGCGGCGTTTCACACCTTTCCGGACGAGTTCACCGTCGTCAAGACCCAGTCGTTGATCGAGCCGGCGTGAGCGAACCGGGTCATCGGGCCACCTGCACCCGCGTCACGTTGAGCAGCCCGACGCCGCGGAGGTCGCCGGGGTAGGTCATCTCGCCGTAGAGCTGCACCTCGTATCCCTTGAAGCGGTCGAGATCGACGCCCGGACCGGCGACCGCGTAGCACCGCGGCCGGCCGCCCTGGGGGCCGTCGAGCGAGTACGCGGTCCGGCCGTTCATTGGTGGCAGGCCGGTGCGCCGCAGCACGCCCGGCCCGACCCACTGGCCGGCGGCCGGAGGCAGGTCGCGGCGTCCGGGGTCGGTGCGTGGCGTGCCGCGCTGCTTTTCGCGGACGGCGTGGACGCGGGCGTAGCACAGGTTCGCCAGCTCGGCGTCGCCGCCCGGTTGGTTCATCTCGGCCGCCAGTCGCAGGTACAGCGTTTCGGCGCGGGCGTAGTCACCCTGCCGTTCGGCCTGCTCGGCCTGCTGCCAGAGCGGGTGATTGGGCCAGTCGGCCGGCCGCACGCCACCGGTCGTGCCTCCGGGGATGGACGCGGTCGCCGGCTCGAACGCCGGCTTCGATTCGGGCGGCAACGCCTTCGGCTTGTCGTTGACGACGTGCCCCGCGACCGGCTGATTGAGCCGGCGCACCGCGGTCTTCGGCAGGTAGCGGAAGTCGCCGTCGGGCGGCTCGATCGGGAACCAGGTCGAGTCGGCGTGCTTGACCGGTTTGCCGATCACCAGCACGATGGTCTGGTCCGGGATGCGGGTGCGGCGGACGTCGAGCGGCTTGTCGGAGCCGGGCCGGCCGACCGCGACCTCGACCTCGCCCTCGGAGGTGACGACCGCGTTATAGGCCATGCCGTCGGCCGGTGAGCCGGCGGGGGGCTTCAGGAACAGGTGCTTGATCCAGCTCACCTGCCCGCGCGGCGGCTGGATGGCGACCCAGTGCTCGTTCTCCTCGTGGTCCACGACCACCCGCGCGCCACGGAAGAGCGTCCCGGTCTCGGGCATCGAGTCGCTCGGCCCGCTGCGGACGGTGACGCTGTCGGCCGTGACCTCGGCGAGGTGGGCCGCCGGCTGGGCCGCGGCCGGGGCGGCGAGGGCGAGGACCAGGACGGCGGCGGGCACAAGTCGCACGGGTCGGCCTCCGCGGGGGACGCAACTCGGCAAAGGTACGGGGACGGGGTAATACCACGTCGCGGCGGCGGGTCAAGCCCGGGTAGCCTGCGTGGCCTTCCGGGCGGAGAATGACGGGACCCACGAACCAGGAGCCTCCCATGTCCCTGCCGACGCTGGCCGAGCTGGCCAAGATGTTCGACCACTCGCTGCTCCAGCCGCAGCTCACCGACACGGACCTGGAACACGGATGCCAGGTCGCGCTGGAATACAACGTCGCCTCAGTGTGCATCAAGCCCTACGCGGTGCCGCTCGCCACGAGGTTGCTGGCCGGCTCGACCGTCGCGGTCAGCACGACGATCGGGTTCCCTCACGGCGGCCACCTGACGAGGGTGAAGGTGTTCGAGTCCGAGGCGGCGATGGACGACGGGGCCGTCGAACTGGACATGGTGGTGAACGTCGGCAAGGTACTCACCGGCGACTGGTCGTTCGTCGCGGCCGACGTGAAGGCGGTGGTGGATGCCGCCCACAAGCGGAAGGCAAAGGTGAAGGTGATTTTCGAGAATGCCCTGCTGATGGACGAACACAAAAAGGAACTCTGCCGCATCTGCGGCGAGGTCGGGGCGGACTGGGTGAAGACGTCCACCGGGTACGCGGAGACGGGCGCCACGCTGGAGGACCTGCGGCTGATGCGGCAGTTAAGCCCGCCGCAGGTGCAGGTGAAGGCGGCCGGCGGCGTGCGGACGTTCGAGCGGCTGCTGGAGGTCCGGGCCATCGGCGTTACCCGCGTCGGGGCGACCGCGACGAAGCAGATCCTCGACGAGGCGAAGGCGAAACTCGGCGGCTGATGGAACGCGGCGTCACGCCGTCGGCCGGAGCGCGAGGGTCAGAAGCAGCGACGAGTCCTCGACGCCCTTGAGGGCGTGAGCCTCGCCGGCCTCCAGGTAGAGCAGGTGCCCGGCCGTCAGTTGCCGGGTCTGGCCGAGCGCCCGGAACTCGACTGCGCCTTCCAGGCACTGGACGGTGATCGCCCCCCGGGCCTTGTGTTCCGGGATCTCCTTGCCCGCCGGGACGACGAGCCGGATGACTTCCAGGTCGCCGGTCTTGACCAGTGTGGTCGTGACCGAGACCTTCACCTGGTCGCCCAGCGGGTGGACATCCACGACTTGACCGGGGGTCGCGTGCGGGATCGCCATGCTGCTACCTCAATTTCATGTGCTACCGCCGATCCACAGGCCAGCTCAAGCCACGGTCAACGTGAGGAGGTTTATCTCCGGGGGGACGTTGAGCCGCAACGGGACGCCGGCCTCGCCCAGCCCGCGCGACACGAAAACGCGCGACGCCGGGCCTTGTATCAGCCCGCGGCGGTACTTGTCGCCGTACTTCGAGGGGAGCCACAGGGAGCCGACCGCCGGAAGGTACACCTGCCCCCCGTGAGTGTGCCCGCTGAGCATGAGCCCCACACGGCTGTCCGGGGCCAACTCCGCGTAGTCCGGGTTGTGACAGAGCATGACGACGGCGGACCCATCGGGTACGCCGGCCAGTGCCTGCTTGACGTCGGGCTTGCCCCAGTACTGGTCGTCCACCCCGGCCAGCCACAGGTGCGACCCGCTGTGCGTGACCCGGACATTGCGGTTGGTCAGGTCGGTCAGCGGCGTGGCGGCGATCAGTTCGCGGTACACCCGACCGCGGTCCTGCATGTCGTGGTTGCCGGGCACCGAGTAAACGCCGAGCGGGGCGCGAAGGTCGGACAGCGCCTCCAGGCACGGCGGCAACTCGACGCACGCCTCGGTCCCACGGTGGGCATAATCCCCCACCAGCGCGACGAGGTCCGGCTTGAGGCTGTTGGCCAGGCGGACCGCCTCGCGGATGAACGGCATCCCGACGTACGGCCCGTGGTGCAGGTCCGCCAACACCGCGACCGTCTTGCCCACGAACGCCCCTGGCAGGTTCGGCACCGGGACGGCCTGGCGGTTGATTCGGATCTGCGACGCTTCCCAGAACCCGTACGCTGTGCCGAGCCCGGCCACACCCGCCAGCGCGGCGCCGCCGCGAATGGCATTGCGGAGGAACCTGCGGCGATTGAGCATGCGACGGCCACCCGGCGAGGGGAATGCGAAGGGAACACTTATAACGCTAGCGAGCGTCCGAAAGCAACGGCAGCGATCTTCAGGTCCGGGGCAACTTCGCCGTGCGGTGAGTGTGCCATCTGACAGACACCGTTCAGCCATCGGTCGGTTGGTGGACGAACAGCGCCCGGACATGCGGCCGGGTCAGCACCCGGTACTGCCAGAGCGAGATCAGAAAGTATGCCGCTGCGCGGACCACTCCAGCGGCCGCCTGGATCCCGCCGACTATCCGGCCGAAAACGCTGACGTCCGGTAGATCCTCCGCGCCCGCGAGCAGGAGCGCGAGGCCGATAATCGCGGCCACAATCATTCCCAGGACGCACCAGACTAGCGCGACCGTCCGCCAGGTGAGATTGAGACGGAGCAATCCGACTGCGATGAATAGTCCCAGTACGTCGAGGTTGAACCGCAATCGGCCCTCGCTGGCCGCGACAATGATATCAATCAGCGCCGCGACACCGGACAAGATGAACAGG
>DATLIF010000211.1:0-12946 GCA_035539575.1 Fimbriiglobus sp.
GTGCAGTGCTCAAGGCGTACTGCCTTGACTGCCACGGTGGCAGCGAGAAGCCCGCCGGGAAGCTCGACCTGCGGCTGAAGCGGTTCGCCATCGCCGGCGGCACGTCCGGCCCGGCCGTCGTCCCGGGCGACGCCGCGAAGAGCCTGCTCGTCGAACGGATGAAGTCCGAGGAGATGCCGCCGGCCGGCAAGAAGGTGCCGGCGGCACAGATCGCGGTCGTCGAGCGGTGGATCGCGGCGGGCGCGCCGACGCTGCGCGACGAGCCGACCTCGTTGCCGCCGGGCCTGGGCATATCCGACGAGGAGCGGGCGTACTGGTTCTACCAGCCGCTGACCCGGCCGACGCCGCCGACCGGCCCAACCGACCGGGTGCGGACGCCGATCGACGCCTTCGTGCTGGCAAAGCTCCGCGAGCGGGGATTTGGCTTCAACCCCGACGCCGACCGCGCGACGCTGATCCGCCGGGCGGCGTTCGACCTGACCGGGCTGCCGCCGACGGCCGCCGAGGTCGCGGCGTTCGTGAGCGACCCCGCGCCCGACGCCTACGAGAAGCTGCTGGGCCGGCTGTTGGCGTCGCCGGCCTACGGCGAGCGGTGGGGCCGACACTGGCTCGACACGGTCGGTTACGCTGACAGCGAGGGCGACGGACCCGCCGACACCCCGCGGCCGCACGCCTGGCGGTATCGCGACTATGTCATCCGCAGCCTCAACACCGACAAGCCGCTCGACCGATTCGTCACCGAGCAACTCGCCGGCGACGAACTCGTCCCCCGGCCGTGGACCGACCTGAAGCCCGAGCATGCGGAGGTGCTCGCCGCCACCGGGTTCCTGCGGACGGTCCCGGACGGCGGGCTGGACGCGGCGCAGCAGGTCGTCGCTGACGCCCTCCAGGTGATCGGGTCGGCGCTGCTCGGCACGTCGGTCGGCTGCGCCCGCTGCCACGACCACCGGTACGACCCGGTCCCGCAAGAAGACTACTTCCGGCTCCGTGCCGTCTTCGAGCCGGCGTTCGACCCGGCGGCCTGGCGGCGGCCCGGCGAGCGGCTTGTCCGCCTGACCTCGACGGCGGACCAGGCAAAGGCCGCGGCCGTGGACGCCGAGGCGGCGAAGCTCCAGTCCGAGCTGGACACCGCCCGCACTGCCGCCGTGAAGGCCGCGTTCGAGAATGAGCTGGCGAAGTTCCCCGCGGCCGACCGCGACAAGCTCCGGTCCGCGTTCGCCACGGAGGCCGGCAAGCGGACGCCCGAGCAGGCGCGGCTCGTGGCTACAAACCCGAAGCTGAACATCACCCCCGGCGTGCTCTACCAGTACGACGAAACCACGGACAAGAAGCTCAAGGCGATGGACGCAGCGATCAAGGCGAAGCGGGCGACCCGGCCGGCCGAGACGCACGTCGCCGTGACGACCGAGGTTCCCGGCAAGGTGCCAGCGACGAAGCTGTTCCACCGCGGCGACCCGAAGCAGCCGAAGGGGCCGGACCTTGCCCCCGGCGACCTGACCGTCCTCGCGTCTCCGGGGAGGCGGTTCGACCTGCCGGCGAAGGACGCGAACTCGCCGACCACCGGCCGCCGGCTGGCGTTCGCCCGGCACCTGACCGACGGCACGCACCCGCTGTTCGGCCGGGTGATGGCCAACCGGCTCTGGTTGCACCACTTCGGCCGCGGGATCGTCGATACGCCGGGCGAGTTCGGCAAGCTCGGCCAGCCCCCGACGCACCCCGAGCTGCTTGACTGGCTCGCCACCGAACTGCCGCGGCAGGGGTGGTCGTTGAAGAAGTTGCACAAGCTACTGATGACCTCGACCGTCTACCGGCAGTCGTCGCGGCGAGACCCGGCCAGGGATGCGGCCGATGCCGCGAACGCACTGTACGGTCGATACCCGGTGCGCCGGCTGGAGGCCGAGGCGATCCGCGACCGGATGCTGACGACCGCCGGCCGGCTCGATCGCACCCCGTTCGGCCCGCCGGTGCCGGTTGCCGAGGACGCGGTCGGGCTGATCGATGCCCCGGACGACAAGCCGCGGCGGAGCGTCTACCTCCAGCAGCGGCGGACGAAGCCTGTCGGGCTCCTGGTGGCGTTCGACGCCCCGGCTGGGGAGCTGTCCTGCGACCGCCGACAAGCGACCACGAACGCCCCGCAGGCGCTGGCGCTGATGAACGGCGACTTCACGCTGAAGCAGGCCAGTCACGTCGCCGCCCGGGTCCGGGCCGGGGCGGCACACCCGCCTGCTGCGCTCGCCGTCGCCGGGGCCGCCGCGGTCCCGCCGGCCCCGCGGCTCGCGGCGACGGCCTGGGAACTGGCGTACCAACGTGCCCCCGACCCGGACGAACTCCGTCTCGCCGCGACATTCCTCCGCGACCGGACCGCTGCCCGCCGCGGTGGGTCTGCCGACCCCGAGTTGGCCGCCCTGACCGACCTCTGTCAACAACTCCTCGCCTCCAACGAGTTCCTGTATGTGGACTGACCTGCCGCCGACCCGCCGCGCGTTCATGGCCCGGTCTGCCGGCGGGGTCGGGCTGTTCGCCCTGGCCCACCTGCTGCAGCGCGACGGGCTGCTCGCCGACGCCGGGCCGCCCAAGCCTGGGGAGAACCTGCCGCTGACGCTCGCCCCGAAGTCGCCGCACTTCGCCCCGAAGGCGACAGCCATGATCTCGCTGTTCATGCACGGCGGGCCGAGCCACGTGGACCTGTTCGACCCCAAGCCCGAGTTGACGAAGGCCCACGGCAAGGACTACCAGGGGGACGTCCACTTCAGCTTCGTCAACCGGGCGAGCAAGAAGCTCCTCGGCAGCCCGTGGAAGTTCGCGAAGCATGGGAAGTGTGGCACCGAAGTCAGTGAACTGCTGCCGCACACGGCGAAGGTGGTGGACGACCTGTGCGTGATCCGGTCCATGCACACCGGGCACAACGGGCACGAAGTGTCCATCCGGTACTGGCACGCCGGGGTCGCGGGGGTGACCGGCCGGCCGACTCTGGGCGGGTGGGTCGCCTACGGGCTGGGCAGCCCGGCCCGGGACTTGCCGGCGTACATGGTCCTGTCCGATCCGGGCGGTGCCCCGGTGGACGGACCGGTGAACTGGTCGTCCGGGTTCCTGCCGCCGCTGTACCAGGGCACGGTGCTCCGGCCGAAGGAGCCGCGCATCCCGAACCTCGACCCGCCGCCGCACCTGGCCGGCGACTTCCAGAAGGGGAACCTCGCGCTACTGGCGGAGCTGAACCGCCGGCACCTGGCTGACCACCCCGGGGAGGCCGATCTGGAGACCCGGATCGCCGGGTACGAACTGGCCGCCGCCATGCAGACCGCGGCCCGGGAAGCGCTCGACGTGTCGAAGGAACCGGAGGAGGTGAAGAAGCTCTACGGCCTCGACCGCCCGGCGACGAAGGAGTACGGCACCCGCTGCCTGATCGCCCGCCGGTTGGTCGAACGGGGCGTGCGGTTCGTCCAGCTCTTCCTCGGCGGACAGCCGTGGGACACGCACACCGGCATCCGCAAGAACCTGCCCGCCGTCTGCGAGCGGACCGACCTGCCAGCCGCCGCGCTGGTGACCGACCTGAAGCGGCGGGGGCTACTCGACACCACGCTCGTCCACTGGGGCGGGGAGATCGGCCGGCTGCCGGTGTGCGAAGGGGAACTCACGGCGGCGGCCGGGCGGGACCACAACGGCCAGGGGTTCACCTGCTGGCTGGCCGGCGGCGGCATCAAGGGCGGGATGACCTACGGCGCGACCGACGAGGTCGGGCACAAGGCGGCGGAGAAGGTGGTCACGCCGAACGACTTCCAGGCGACCGTGCTCCACCAACTCGGGCTCGACCACGAGAAGCTCGTCTACCACCACAACGGCCGTGCTCAACGGCTGACCGACGGCCGGCTGGCCCGGGTCGTCCGCGACATCCTCCGGTGACCGCGGGCGGCCAGGTCGCCTTTCCCGCGCCCTACCATACCCCTTACCGGACGGACCGACCGACTCGCGTTTGGGTTCCCAATGACCGTACTGCTGAGCGTCCAGGAGACTACCAAGAGCTTCGGTCCCCGGCCCCTGTTCACCGGACTGTCCCTCGACCTGCGCGCCGGGGAGCGGGTCGGGCTGATCGGGCCGAACGGGGCCGGCAAGTCCACCCTCCTCCGCATCCTGGCCGGGCAGGAGCCTGCGGACGGCGGCACCCGCACGGCCCGCCGAGGGGCTCGGATCGGCTACCTGGGCCAGGACGATGCCTTCCCGGAAAGCCAGTCAGTCGGCGACTTGCTGGCCGCCGCTCTGGCCGGCGAGCCGATCGAGGAGCACGAGCGGGACACGCGGGTGGCCATCACCCTGACACAGGTCGGGTTCGCCGACCCGGCCCAGCCCGCGGCTACGCTTTCCGGCGGGTGGCGGAAGCGGCTGTCCCTGGCCCGCGAGTTGGTCCGCCGGCCGGACTTCCTGCTCCTGGACGAACCGACAAACCACCTCGACCTACCGGGCGTCGTCTGGCTGGAACGGCTCCTCCGCTCGGCCGGGTTCGGATATCTGGTGGCCACCCACGACCGGGCCTTTCTGCGGGCGGTGGCGGACGACATCATTGAGGTGAGCCGGGCCTATCGGGCCGGCACGTTCAGCGTGGCCGGGACGTACGAGGAGTTCCAGGACCGGCGGGATGAGTTCCTGGAGGCCCAGGCCCGGCAACGGGAGGCGGTGGCCAACCAGGTGCGCAAAGAAACCGAGTGGCTCGGCCGGTCGGAGTCAGCCCAGCGGCGGAAGTCGAAGTCGCGGATTGCGGAAGCCGCCCGCCGTCGTGAGCAGTTGGCCGACCTCAGCTATCGGACCGCGGCCGTCGGGTCGGCCGGTATCGACTTCGCCGGCACCGGCCGGGCCACCCGTAAGCTGCTCACGGCCACCGGGGTCGCCAAGGCGGTCGCCGGCCGGCCGTTGTTCACCGGGCTCGACCTGACGCTGGCCCCCGGCACCAGGCTCGGCCTGCTAGGCCCAAACGGGAGCGGGAAGAGCACACTCCTGCGAGTCCTGGCCGGGGAAGCGGAGCCGGACGCCGGGACTGTCGTCCGGGCCGAAGGCTTGCGGGTAGTCACCTTCGAGCAGGGGCGGTCGGGGCTCGACCCGAACACCCCCTTGCGAAATGCGCTGGCGCCCTCCGGGGATACGGTGTTCTTCAACGGCCGGGCGATCCACGTGGCCGGGTGGGCGACCCGGTTTCTATTCCGCCCGGACCAGCTCAACGTGGCCGTGGGGGAGCTGTCCGGCGGGGAGCAGGCGCGGGTCCGGCTGGCCCAGCTCATGCTCCGGCCGGCCGACCTGTTGCTGCTGGACGAGCCAACTAACGACCTGGACATCCCATCCCTGGAGGCGCTCGAGGACAGCCTGGCCGAGTTCCCTGGGGCGCTGATCCTGGTCAGCCACGACCGCGAGTTGACCGACCGGCTATGCACCGAAGTGATCGGCCTGGACGGCCGGGGCGGGGCGGCCGGTTACACGAGCGTCGGCCAGTGGCTGGCTGCCCACGAGCAGGCGACCGAACCACCGAAGCCGGCGAAGGCCGGTCCGGCCGCCCCCCGCCCGGCGGTGAAAGCGAAGAGGCTGAGCTACAAGGAGCAACAGGAGTTCGACGGCATAGAGGCGGCCATCCTGGCGGCGGAGGAGGAGTTGGTCTCGCGGCAGGCGGCCGTTGAGCGATCGGCGCCGGCCGGGCACGCGGCCCTGGCGGACGCCTGCCGGGCGATGGAGGAGGCCCAGCGGGCGGTCGAGCGGCTGTACGCCCGTTGGGCGGAACTGGAGGGTAAGCGGGGGCCGTAGAGCCTCGCCCGTCCCCGAATCGCCGGTCAAGCCCCTCGGTCCCTCCGTCACCACGACTGAAGAGGAGCCAGTTTTTTCTTGTCAACTCCACGTCCTTGTGTCTTACTTGGGCGAGCGTTCGACCGAATAGGATGGCGCAACCTGTGTGGCTTGCTTCACGCGCGGGCGTATCTCACCGCCCCACGGCCCCGTAGCCCGTTGGGCGGGCGGCCTTCCAGGACCCAACCTGTGACGCCTTCACGAGGAGTGTGAGATGGCGGGATCCCTGGTCCACTGGCGTGACATCTACTCCAACGAGGACTGGAACTGGCTCCTCGACAACATGGTCGGCGCCGGCGGCGTCCAGGCCACGAGGGAACTGGGGCTGAAGAAACTGACAGAAGCGATCAGCAACTACCACCAACTCACCAAGGACAACCGTGCGACCCTGATGGCGAGGGTCAGAACGCTGGGCCGGATCAAGGAGCTCGCTCTCGCCTACCTGGCCGGCCAGGAGCCGGCCGCTGGCCCGGCGGGGAATAAGGCCCCGAAGGTACCCCGTGGCTACGGTGGGCCGACTGATGCCTGGAAGAAAAAGGTCGCCGCGGGCGAGGCGTCGATCCTCCCGTGGGTCGAATCGCTGGCTAGGCGGTGCAGCAAGAAGGCTGCGTACCTGACCGCCCTGAAGGCGTACTACGACTCCCACCCTGCGGGCACGCCCGAGCGCAATCCGGCGTCCTTCCTGAGCCACCTCCAAGCCGTCGATGCGACGTACGGCCTTGCCAGTCGTGCCCCGGACGCCGGCGTGATCGGGATGGGTCCAGGTGTGCAGCTCGAGAAGATCGACCCACTCCACCGCCAGAGCGAGTTCGAGTTCAAGGGCGGCGAGGTCAAGGCAGGCGAGTTCCCCATGGACCAGGCCCTGGTGCAATGGGTCAACGACCCCAGGCCGAAGAAACCCGCGTTCTTCCTCTGGCTGGAGAAGCACCCGATCACGCTCACGACCCCGTACATCAACAAGCCAGCGGGCCACAACTACTCGGACGACAACAGGCTCAAGAGCATCAAGGCCGTCCCGTACGAGTCCGCGCCGTTCTTCCACGTCATGCCGAAGGCGGGGCTGCTGGTGTGCAAGCGAAGCGACGCCGCGCCCGGGGTGCAATGGCAGGTCTTCGACACGACGGGTACCCCGAGCACCAAGATGACCAACGGGATGGCGTACGTATACACCCTCGACGGCATCTACTCGGCCCGGCACTGGCCCGGGGAGTTCCATCACTCCTCGTTCCTCGGCGGGCGCGATGTGCGGTGCGCGGGGATGTGGCGGGTGAAGGCCGGCAAGGTGGAGTTGGTCAACCGCGACAGCGGCCACTACAAGCCGTCTCCGCACCAACTGATGCTCTTCGTCCGCTACCTCGGCTGGGCGAACGTGCTGGCTGGGGACGCGAAGTTCTACGACCACGGCAAGAGCTGGGAGGCTCAGCGGAAGCTCCGACCCGTGAATACAATCGCCCGGAATATGCACTACAAACTGCTCGTCTGAGTGACCGGCAGGGGATACCAGACTCCGTTAGTGAGGTCATCAACCCGAATGGCGGTGGCCGCGGAGCGCCGGCTGAGCGGGGCGTGGTGCCGGGACGACGTTCTGGCGGTGGTGAGGCTGCTGCGCGCTGCGGGACAGGCAGCTACTGTCTGAAGGACTGGCCCCGCAGGACACGGACCCAGAACCTGTTCTTACTGTAGTGTGGACCTCGGTGACGCCTACACGCAACGGTGGCGGACCGCGTGATGTGACGAGCGGCACCAGTATGGCACCAAGTGCCCCGGAACGGGTGTAAAATGAGGAACCCCCGGACGGCCGGGGGTTCGCGAAACGGCTTGAACTGCTGGGGTTTTCGAGTGGGCGCTACAGGACTTGAACCTGTGACCCCCAGTGTGTCATACTGGTACTCTAGCCAGCTGAGCTAAGCGCCCGACAATTCTATTTCATACGCATTTTCCCTGCTCCGTCAAGGCGAATCCAGGGTGCGGTCCTGGGGCCGATCCAGTGGCGTCGAACGGTTGGTCGGTTCGCCGGCCGGGTTAGTTCTCGGGGTCGGCCGACGGCGTACCAGCGGATCGTCGGCGTATGGCTTCCGCGACCAGATACAACACGCGGCGGAGGCGACCGCCAGCACCGCCAGCGACCACCGGCGTATGCCTTGCATGACTGGCCCTCAGACCCGGATGTGACCGTCGCCCGTCACCACGAACTTGTATGTCGTCAGCTCCCGTAACCCGCACGGGCCGCGGGCGTGGAACTTGTCCGTGCTGATGCCGATCTCCGCTCCCAGCCCCAACTCGAATCCGTCGTTGAACCGGGTACTCGCGTTGACCATCACCGCTGCGGAGTCCACAGCCTGGACGAACCGCCGTGCGGCCGACACGTCCCGCGTCACGATCGCGTCCGTGTGCTTCGACCCGTAGGTGTTGATATGCGCCACCGCGGTGTCGAGGTCCGGGACGACCCTCACCGAGAGGATCAGGTCCAGGAACTCGGCGGAATAGTCCGCGTCCGTCGCGGGCTTCGTAGTAGGCAGTAGACGGCAAGTGATCGGACAACCCCGGAGTTCCACGCCTCGTTGCGACAGCGCCGTCCCGATTCGCGGTACGAACTCCTCGGCCACGGCGGCGTGGATCAGCAGGCTCTCGGCGGCGTTGCACACGCCTGGCCGCTGGCACTTGGCGTTCACCACGATCCGTTCGGCCATCTCCAGGTCTGCGTCGGCGTCCACGTAGACGTGGCAGTTGCCCTGGTAATGCTTAAGAACCGGCATCGTCGCCTCGGCCGCGACCCGGCGGATCAGGCTCTCGCCGCCGCGGGGTATCGTCAGGTCGATGAACTCGTTCAGTCTCAGCAGGTGACCGACCGCGTCCCGGTCTGCCGTCGGGACGAGTTGCACCGCGTCGGCGGACAGTCCGTGGCGCTGCAACTCGCTGGCCAGTACCCGGTGCAGGGCGGCGTTCGAGTGGGCCGCCTCCTTGCCGCCGCGAAGGATCACCGCGTTGCCGCTTTTGACGCACAGCGCGGCCGCGTCCGCGGTCACGTTCGGTCGCGACTCGTACAGGAAGAAGATCACCCCAAGCGGCACCCCGACCTTGAGTACTTGCAAACCGTTCGGCCGGACGCCGCCTTCACGCACCTCGCCGACCGGGTCGGGCAGGGCGGCCACCTGCCGCAGGCCGTCGGCGATGGACCTGAGCCGGGCGGTGGTCAGCGTCAGTCGGTCGATCGATGCTGCGGTCAACCCGTAGCCCGGCGCGGCGGCCACGTCCGCCGCGTTCGCAGCGATCACTTCGTCGGCTCGCTGTTCCAGCGCGTCGGCGGACGCCCGGAGCCAGGCATTCTTCTCGGCGGTCCGCACGGCGGCGAGCACACCGGCCGCGGACCGAGCCCGCTTTGCCAGGTCCAGGCAGAGGTCTTCGAGCGAATCGGGCTTGGTGCGAACGTTCACGGCAGGCTCAAAAGGGGATCGGGTCGCGGTGGCTCTCGATGGCCTCGATCAGGATCGCGGCGTCACGGGTCGGGCCGACGTCATGGACACGCAAGACCATCGCCGGGTTCCGGGTCGCGCACGCCACCGCCACCGCCAGCGACCCGGGCATCCGCGCGCCGCGGTCCCGTCCGGTGAGTACACCGATGAACCCCTTCCGCGACACGCCCAGGCAGACCGGCCGCCCGAGTTGGGCGTACTCGTCCAGGTTCGCGAGGAGGCGGAGGGTGTGGGCCTGCGTCTTGCCGAACCCGATGCCGGGGTCGAGCGCGACCGACTGCGGGGCGATGCCCGCGGCTGCCAGCGTCTTCAGGCGCTCGGCGAAGAAAGCGCCGACATCACGGACCACATCATCATATCTCGGAGCTTGCTGCATCGTAGCGGGGGTGCCCTGCATGTGCATGACCACCACCCCGGCGGCGAACTCCGCGGCCACGGCCGGCATTTCGGGGTCGCCACGGAGGCCGGTCACGTCGTTGATGATCGCCGCCCCGGCGTCCAGACACTGCCGCGCTACCTCGGCCTTGGATGTGTCCACCGAGATTGGCACACCCGTCCGGGTCGCCAGCGCCTGCACCACGGGGACGACCCGCCGTAGCTCCTCTTCGAGCGGAATACTCTCGGAGCCGGGCCGGGTCGATTCGCCGCCGACGTCGAGCAGGTCGGCGCCTTCTTCTGCAAGCCGCAGGCCGTGTTCAACGGCAACAGCCGGTTCGAGGAACCGACCGCCGTCGGAAAAGCTGTCCGGTGTGACGTTGACGATGCCCATCACCAGTGGCCGGGGGCCGACGGTGAGGGTCTTTCCGCGACAGTGCCAGGGAAGCGGTCCCATGCAGATGTCTTACGGCGCCGGGGCGTTTACCGTCACCACGGCTGCTCCATCATGTTGACGATCTGCCTGGCGAGGCGGTTCACCGCCGCCTGCTGGGCGGTGGTGTTCGACTCCCCGAGTTCGGTGATCGCCCGGCCGATGGCCGTGACCTGGACCGGTGCGGGGACGAGGACGGGCTGCGGTGGCGCGGCCGGCGGCCGGCTCGGGTCGAACGCGTCCGGCGGCGCGGCCTCGGCGGCGGGCTGGCGGGTTCCGGTCAGCACTCGACCGGATCGCAGGTCGCGCCACACCACCTCGACGGTGACTTGTAGGTCGAACTCCCGGACCATGTTTTGCAGGTTGCGGTTCTGCGGGATCTTCTGAATCATGATGACCGAACCGACCAGTTCGGTGTCGGCCCGGTCACAGTCGGAGACGATCCGGATCGGCGACCTCCGGCGGTTCAACTCCTCGACAATGGCCTGGGTGATGTCCGCCTCAATGCCGCGGTGCGGGCTGGTGTGGAACGTCGTGTTCTTGAACACCGGAATGAAGACCGAACGCACGGACGGGTCGAACGGCGGGGTGGTGGTGTAACCGAACAGCGAGAAGTCCCCGCCGCCCTGGCAGCCGGCCGCGCACGCCCCGGCGAGCAGGCCGGCGGCGACCGTGATAAGGGCAATGCGGGAACGTCGTGCGGTCATGTGCAACTCCGTCCGGTCTTCTCGTACTCGCACGCGGCTCGGGATCATCGGTCGAGAGTCAGCGCGGGCTACCGATGTCTGCTGGCAGCGGCCCCGGCGGCGGTCCCTTCGGCCCGGTCGGCGCCGCATCCTCGTCCGGCGCCGGCTTGCCGGTCAGCCGGTCCCACTCCTGGCGGATCAGGTCCACCGTGCCGGGCGGCTGGGGGTTCGCCTTGTCGTGTTCGGCCTGGTGGCGTGCGGCCTCCAGCGTCTCGATCCGGGTCCTGGCCAGGTCCGAGAACTTCGTCCCCGGATACCGGCGACAGACCAGTTCGTAGTAGAAGTAGGCCGACGCCGGGTGGCCGGTCCGCTCGTAGTACTCGGCCATGCGGAAGTCCTTCTCGGCGAGCTGGACCCGGACGGCCATCTTCTGCCGGGTCAACATCTCCCGCTTGTCCTGCGCCTTGTGTTCCGGGCTGGTCGCCTCGACGTGGTGGATGAGTTGCAGCGCCTCGGACGCCTTCTGGCTGTCGTAGACCGCGCCGCCGGTGCTGTTGTTCTTGGCCGCGATCGCCATCTCCAGTGCGGCGGGGCGATACTTGCTGTCCTTGTGCATCTCGACGAGTTGGCTGAGGAAGTGGTCGGCGTCCTCGAACCGGCCACGGTAGAAGTGGACGTACCCACACCAGAACAGCGCCCGGTCGGCGTTCGGCCCGGCCAGGTCGTGGGTGTGGACGTTCTCCAACGCCTTGAGCGCCTCGGTCTCCACGTCGAACATCGGGCGGGTCGGGTCGAACGGGTTGGGCATCCGCTGCCGCTGCCACCACGGCTTGAGGGTGCCGGCCTGCTCGGCCTCGATCTCGGTGAGCGTGTCCTTCTCCAGCCACTCGTGGAAGGCAACCTCGAACAACCCGGTACACGCCCGCTCCCGGTACGCCCCGGCCGGGAAGTCTTGCAACTGCCTGTTGTAGGTGGCGACCGCGTCCGTGTAGTGGTGCCGCTTCCGGAGGCACTCGGCCTCCAGATACCGGGCCTTCTCGGCCAGGAGCACCGGGTTGTAGGTGTTGTCCGCGAGGTCGGCGAATATGTCCTGGGCCGCGAGGTAGTTGCCTTGGTTGTACAACTCCTCGGCCCGGGCTATCTTCGTCTCGGCCTCGGAGTCGTGGTAGGAGCTGGTCAGGGCCGATCGGACCGTCGTGTAGGCCGAGTCCTTGAACTTGCCAAGACTCTGGCAGCCGGCGGACGCGGCGACCGCGACGCATAACGCATAACGCATAACGCAAAAGGAGCACCGCCTGCCGGTTTGCGTTATGCGATTTGCGTTTTGCGTTGGCATGATGCTCCCCCTGCGTTCCGCGACGCCGGACGGCGTCATCCCCCGTCCAGATATCCCAAGAGCCGCGGCCGGCGGCCGAGTACGGCGCTGACCGTCAGCCCGAGCACCTGACGGACCTCCGTGCGGGTGCCCTGCGGCAAGGACGTTCCCCCGCGTGCCAGCCCTCTGAGACCGGCCCACCCTGGACCGGACAGCGACTGGCGGTCGCGTGCGGTGGGCAGGCAGTCCGGGCACAGCACCCCGCCGGCCGTTGGCCCGTAACCGACACGAGAGCCGCTCGCGGCCTGACTGGTCAGGTCGTTACCGCACGTGGCACAGGCGTCGAGCCGGGGGCTATATCCAAGCTCCCGCAGCCACGCAAGCTCGAACGCAGACACCCGGCCCGGCCGGTCGGCGGGGTCGGCCAGACTCCGTAGTGTCTCCAGGGCAACGTCGAACAGGGCCGGATGGGGGTCATAATCCTGAGTGCCGTCGGCCAGCAACTCGGCGACGTAATAACCGGCGTAAAGGGCTTGCAGGTCGGAGCGGAGGTGAGGGAAGCGCTCGGCGACCTGGGCCTCGGTGAGAAGGTCCAGCCCGCCGGAGTGCTTGCGGATTACAACGACTCGGCAGACGGTGAGCAGGTCAAAGGCGACCTCGAAGCTCGACTTCAGCCGCCGGCCCCCCTTGGCCAGGGCGCGCACCTTGCCGAATTCGCGCGTCCACAGTGTGGCGATCCGGCTGGTCTCAGACCAGTCGGTGCCACGGACGACCAGGGCCAGGGCCTTTTCGGCGGGCATCCGTCCTCCCGGGCGCGGTGGCGGCGAGTCGGGTTCACCATACA
>DATLIF010000212.1:0-3284 GCA_035539575.1 Fimbriiglobus sp.
GAACCAGGCGCTGCAGCAGACGGCGGGGGCAGGTAGGCTTTTCGTGACGTGTAGGTCACTCGGCCCCCGCCGCTGCTGAGTTGGGTCGTTCGGCCTACCGACGGTTCCTCCCCCGGGCGGAGACGACCGATGACGCTGCAACGGCTCGGCGACTTCGAGATCCTCCGCGAGATCGGCCGCGGGGGCATGGGCGTGGTGTACGAGGTGCGGCAAACGTCGCTCAACCGCCGGGTCGCCCTGAAGGTGCTCTCGTCGGGCATGGGCCTGACCCCGAAGGCGGTCCATCGGTTCCACCGGGAAGCGGAAGCGGCGGCAAAGCTGCATCACACCAACATCGTCCCGATCTACGCGACCGGCGAGGAGAAGGGCACGCACTTCTTCGCCATGGAGTTGGTCGAGGGCCCGTCGCTCGACCACGTCATCCGCCAGTTGCGATCGACCCCCACCGGCGTGTCGGCGGCCCCCGCGCCCGGCGACGCGAACGCCGGGTCCACCCCGCTCTCAACGACCGCGCCGTACGTGGGGCCTCCTGCCCCCTCGTCCTCCGGGTTCGGGCTGAGTTCGTCCTCGCTCCACTCCGGCGGCGCGTACTACGACACGGTCGCCCAGATGGTCGCCGAGGTCGCCGACGCCCTGGACTACGCCCACCAGCAGGGCGTCATCCACCGGGACGTGAAGCCGTCGAACCTGCTCCTGTCGCCGGCCGGCCGTCTGAGCGTGAGCGACTTCGGGCTGGCCCGCCTCCTGGAGCAGCCGGGCGTGACCATCACCGGCGAGATGGTCGGCACGCCCCGGTACATGTCCCCGGAGCAGATCACCGCCGGCCGCATCCCGGTGGACCATCGCACCGACATCTACTCGCTGGGGGCGACGCTGTATCAACTGCTCACCCTTCGGCCGCCGTTCGCCGCCGAGCACCGCGACCAACTCCTGGCCCAGGTGATCCAGAAGGAGCCGGCGCGGCCGCGGCGGGTGAACCCGAAGGTGCCCGTGGACCTGGAGACGATCTGCCTGAAGGCGATGGAGAAGGACCCGGACCGGCGGTACCAGACGGCCGGGCAGATGGCGGACGACCTGCGGCGGTACGTGAACCGGTTCGCCATCCTGGCGCGGCGGGTGGGGCCGGTGGGCCGGCTGGTGAAGTGGTCGCGGCGGAACCCGGCGCTGGCGGCGGCGCTGGCGGGCGTGCTGGTGTGCGCGGCGGTGGCCGGCGGGCTGGCGTACCGGGCGCACCTGGCCGAGCGGGATCAGGCGGAGGCAAAGGCGAAGCACGACGCGGAGTTGCTCGAGGAGCAGCGGCGGTCGGCCCTGGAGAAGGCCATGCTGCTGTCGCGGGTGGAGGATTTCGACGGCGCCCGGCAGGCGATTCGGGAGGCGGAGAAGCTCGGCTGCTCGGCCGGACAGATCCGCATGCTGCAGGGGCAACTCGAACTGTACCAGGGGCACGTCAAGGAGGCCATCGACCACCTCACGCAAGCGACCGAACTGATGCCCGAGACCGTGGCCGCCTGGGGGATGCTGGCGGTCGCGCACAACTTCGCGGCGAACATGAACGATTACCACCGGGCGCTGGACGAGGTGACCCGCCGGCCGGCCGTCACCGCCGAGGACTACCTGTTCCGGGGCCACGCCGAGTCCGTCCTCGACCCGGACCGCGGGCTGGCCAGCCTGGAGGAGGCGCTGCGGCTGCGGCCGTCCGCCCTCGCCCGCCTGGTCCACCTCGACGTCCTCCGGGTTCACGTCCTCGACTCACCCGACGAGGCCAACGTGCGGCTCATCCTGAACACCGCCCGGTCGCTGCGGCGGCAGTTCCCCGAGAACGCGATGATGCTCAGCCTGAACGTCTCGGTATGCCTGACGTGCTACCACGTGTTCGCCGCCCTGGGGCGGCCAGACCTCCAGCGGGAGGTGTACGACGAGGGGACGAGGGACGCGCTGGCTCTGGGCCGCTACCCGAACTCGATCCGGGGGGTGGTCATGCGATGGACGTTCCTCGATGAGACGGGCCAGTCCGAGGCGGGGCTGGCCGACCTGCGGCGGGCGGCCACGGTCACCAAGGACCAGTACGCGGTGTACTACTACGCGCGCCACCTGTACCGGTCGGGCGAGTACGAGGCGTCAGTCAAGGTATCGGAGCTGGGCACCGGCGAGGTCACTCTGAACCTCTTCCGGGCGGTCGCCCTGGCCGAAACGTCCCCCGACGGGCTCGCCCGCGCCAACCGGATGTGCGAGGAGGTGGCCGCCCGCGACCTGAAGGATTGGGACCGGTTCAACGCGCAACTGCTGCAACGGCTCCTGGGGCGCAAGCCCGAGGCCGTCGAGGCGAGCCAGCGGCTCCTGGACCAGCCGGAGCGGTGGCCGGCCGTCCGCCGCGAGCCGTTCAAGCGGGCGCTCGAGTACTGCGCCGGCCGGCGGTCGCCCGACGACCTGATCACGTCGATGGGCGGCAAGCGGTGCGACCTGTGCAACGCCCACCTGTGCGTGGCCCTGACGGCCCTCGCCGACGGGGACCGCGCGACCGCGAAGCGGCACCTCCGACTCTGCGTGGACACCCGGTTCTACGAGTTCATCCCGTACGACCTGGCCCAGATGCTGCTGTCGCGCATGGCCAAGGACGAGGCGTGGCCACCGTGGATCCCGCCCAAGCCCTGAGCAGCGAAGGCAGGGTTCACTGCCGAGTTCCGGTCGGCCCGGCCGAACCCGGCGCTACACCTGACCCGGCGGCCGCATAGACTTACTGAACTTCATAGCTCCCCGCGCCCGCCGGGCAGGTGAGCTTGGTCGTTCGGCGGCGCCGGTCGGTTCGCGTCGGCGCAAGATTCCGTTGGAACGTTTTTGACTCGGGTTGCGGGGGGGGCGCTACGCTGGGGAGCGTTGCCCCCCAGCCGTAGCGGGGTGCAAATCGCGCCGGTGATAGGTTGCATTCCTGTAATCTAATCAGTGGTTCGGCTCCCGGGGGCTGGGAATGCGGCGGCTGGTGCTAGCGTTCAGCCTGTGCGTGTTGCTGGGGTGCGCTGCCGCCCACTTGTGTTCCTTCGCCCCGGCGACCCGGTTGACCATGCGGTACACCTGGCCGCTCATCCCCGCCGCGATGGCGGCCCTGCTGCTGTGGGCCGCCACGACCGCGGTGTGGGCCCGGTCCCTCCGCCCGGCGGCGGGCGGGTGGCAGGCGGCCTACCACCGGCTGGCCGGGGACGGCGGATTTGCCACCCGGCGGGGCAAGTGGCTCGTCCGCGGGGCGTTTGGGTACGTGGTCGTCGTCGGTGCCCTGACCGGCCTGGGGG
>DATLIF010000213.1:0-19872 GCA_035539575.1 Fimbriiglobus sp.
GTGTAGTTCTTCGCCATCGCCTGGAACTGGTGGCCGAGGACGTCGCCGCTGTCGTGCCCGGCCAGGTTGAAGTAGCTGTGGTGTGCCAGGTTGCAGAGCGTCGGCTGGTCGGTCGTCGCCCGGTACTCGACGACCAGCTCGTTGGCGTCGTTGAGGATGTAGCTGAGGGTGACGGACAGGTTGCCGGGGTAGCCCTCCTCCTTGTCCAGGCTCCTGTAGGTGAACTTCACCCCCGGGCCGGCGGCGACCAGGAACGGCTCGCCCCGCCACAGCTTCTTGTCGAACCCCTCCTTGCCGCCGTGCAGGTGGTTCGGGCCGTTGTTGGTGGCGAGCGTGTACTCCTTGCCGTCGATGCTGAACTTCCCCTTCGCGATCCGGTTCGCGGACCGGCCGGCGTTCGACCCGAAGTACGGGTGGCCCTTCAGGTAGCCCTCCAGGGTGTCGAACCCGAGGGCCACGTCGGCCAGCTTGCCGTCCTTGTCGGGGACGCGGATCGAGGTGATGATCCCGCCGTACTCGATGGCGTGGACGGTGACGCCGTTGCGGTTCACCAGCGTGTAGCCGGTGACGGCGGTGCCGTCGGGCATTTTGCCGAACGGCGCCTGGTCGTAGGCCGGGCCGGTCTTGGCGGCCTTCGGCTGGGCGGGGAGCGGGTTCGGTGTCATGGCGATCAGTGCGGCAATCACCGCGGCGGGGAGAGCGAATCGCATGGGGAGAGCACCTCCGATGGAAACGGGTAGCGACACGATATGCGGCCCGCCCGATAATGACACTCTCCCCAATCGGAGCCGTCATGTCCCGTGAATTGCTCGAACCGTCCGACCCCGCCGCCTACGACCTCGTCACCACGACGCGCGGCCCGGCGGGGCACCTGCCACTGACCGCGGACTTACTCCGCCACGCCCCGAGCGGCGACCTGTTCGGGTGGACGCAGAACGTCGGCATGGGCTGGAACCCCGACCGCCTCGGCGGCAAGGAGTTCCTCATCCTGTCCACCCACGGCGGCCTCCGCGCCGAGAACGGCTCGCCGATCGCGCTCGGCTTCCACAGCGGCCACTGGGAGGTCGGCCTGCTCGTGAAGGCCGCCGCGGAGGAGTTGGGCCGCCTCGGCTGCGTGCCGTTCGCGGGTGCGGTCACCGACCCGTGCGACGGCCGCACCCAGGGCACGCCGGGGATGTACGACAGCCTGCCGTTCCGCAACGACGCCGCGCAGGTGATGCGCCGCCTGATGCGCAGCCTGCCGACGCGGGCCGGCGTGCTCGGCGTCGCCACCTGCGACAAGGGGCTGCCGGCGATGATGATGGCGCTGGCGAGCCAGAACGACTTCCCGACGATGCTCGTCCCCGGCGGCGTGATGCTGGCCGGCGAGACGGGCAGCGAGGACACGGGGAAGGTGCAGACGATCGGCGCCCGATTCGCGCACGGCGAGATCACGCTGGAGCAGGCGGCGGAGGCCGGGTGCCACGCCTGCGCGAGCCCCGGCGGCGGCTGCCAGTTTCTCGGCACCGCGGCCACGTCGCAGGTGATCGGCGAGGCGCTGGGCCTGTCGCTGCCGCACTCGGCGCTCTCACCGTCGGGTCAGCCGATCTGGCTCGACATGGCGCGGCGCTCGGCGAAGGCGCTCGTCCACCACTCGCAGCGCGGTATCAAGACGCGCGACATCCTCACCGATGCGGCGGTCCACAACGCGCTGGCCGTCCACGCGGCGTTCGGCGGGAGCATGAACCTGTTGCTGCACACCCCTGCGGTGGCGTTCCACGCCGGCGTCCGCCGACCGACGGTGGACGACTGGACCGAGGTGAACCGCAAGGTGCCGCGGTTGGTGGACGCGCTGCCCAACGGCCCGGTCGGCCACCCGACGGTCCGCGTCTTCCTGGCTGGCGGCGTCCCCGAGGTGATGCTGCACCTGCGCGACCTGGGGTTGCTCCGGCTCGACGCGCTGACCGCGGCCGGCGAGTCGCTGGGCAATGTCCTCGACTGGTGGGCGAAGTCCGAGCGCCGCCGGCGGCTGCGCGACGTGCTCGCCACCCGCGACAAGGTGGACCCGGACACGGTCATCCTGTCCCCCGACGCGGCGCGGCAGCGCGGCATGACGAGTACCGTGACGTTCCCTCGCGGCAACATCTGTCCCGAAGGCTCCGTCATCAAATCGACGGCCATCGATCCATCCGTCGTGGACCCGGACGGGGTGTATCGCAAGCTCGGCCCGGCGAAGGTGTTCACCACCGAGCGGGCGGCGATCGCGGCCTTGAAGGGCGAAGGCCCGAAGCCGGTCGAGCCGGGCGACGTGCTGGTGCTGTGCTGCCGCGGTCCGATGGGCGCCGGCATGGAAGAGACGTACCAGGTGACGGCGGCGCTGAAGTACCTGTCCTGGGGCAAGCACGTCGCGGTGCTGACCGACGCGCGGTTCAGCGGCGTCTCGACCGGCGCGTGCGTCGGCCACGTCACCCCGGAGGCGCTGGCCGGCGGCCCGATCGGCAAGCTCCGCGACGGCGACCGCGTCCGTATCGTCATCGACCGCAACACGCTGGAGGGGAGCGTCGATCTGGTCGGCGACGAGAGCGGTGTCCACGGCCCCGAGTGGGGCACCTCCGAGCTGGCACGGCGAACCCCACGGCCGGACTTGTCGCCGGACCCGCAACTGCCGACGGACACCCGACTGTGGGCGCTGTTACAGCACGCCAGCGGCGGCGTCTGGGGCGGCTGCGTCTACGACGCGGACGCCATCGCGGCGAGGATGGCTCGGTAAGCGATGCAGGACCAGGTTTGGGATCACTGGAACAACATCAGCTACCTCTTGCCCGCTCTGGAGAAGTCTCCGAGCGACCGCAAGAGGCGACTGTTCTCTTGCGCCTGCGTCCGCCGGATGTGGCACCTCCTGGCCGACCCTCGGAGTCGTGAAGCCGTCGAGATCGCTGAACAGTTCGTGGATTTTCGCGGCCAGCAAACAACAGTTGAAGGCTGCCAGGCGTGCGGCCGAGGCTGCTGCCACTATGCTGAGCGAACAGGTTTACCAAACGGCGGCGGATTACTACTGGAGATCCGTCGATCGGGGGGAGGCCGCGTGGGTCGGAGCAGCATACTGGGCCGCTCGTGTGGCAGATGGGGAAGGGAGTATGTCCCTGAGTATGCACAGGATACCGCGCGAGGTTGAAATCGTGGTGGAACTGAATGGAGACCGAACACGGGAAGAAGAGGCCGCTGAACACGCCCGCTTGCTCCGCGATATCTTCGGCAACCCGTTCCGCCCTACCGCGTTCGACCTGTCCTGGCGGACCGCGACCGCCGTCGGCCTCGCTCGCGCCCTGTACGACTCGCGGGACTTCGCCGCGATGCCGGTCCTGGCGGACGCGCTCGAAGACGCCGGCTGTGACAACGCCGACGTCCTGTCCCACTGCCGCGGGCTGGGTCCACACGTCCGCGGGTGTTGGGTGGTCGATCTGGTCCTCGGCAAGTCCTGACGGTACACTCCGGCCGGAGGTGTCTGCCATGTCCACCGTTGCTCCGCCTGTTCCGTTCTCGGCTCCGATCCCAGTTCCCCGTCCGCTGCTCTGGACTGTGGACGAATTCCACCGCGTCGGCGAGACGGGGGCATTCAAAGGTCGTCGGGCGATCCTCATCCGTGGCGTGATTCTGGAGCAAGGCCCGATGAATCCGCCCCACGCCATTGCCGTGGAGTTGGCTACCGAAGCACTCCGGGCCGCGTTCGGGCTGGGGTGGCGGACCCGGGTGCAGTTGCCGCTCGTCCTCGGACTGGACACCGACCCGATGCCGGACCTGAGTATGGTCCCCGGCACCCCGCGAGACTCTACATCTCACCCGACTACCGCGGCACTGGTAGTCGAGGTCAGCGACACGACCCTGGCCCTGGACATGACCACGAGAGCAGAACAGTACGCCGCAGCCGGGATCGCCGATTACTGGGTCCTCGATCTTGTCGGCCGTCGGTTACTCGTCTTCCGCGACCCGGCCCCCATCAGTGCTGGTGGTTACTCCTACCGCACCCACCTCACCCTTGGCCCGGCCGACTCCGTCTCCCCCCTCGCGGCACCTTCGGCCGCGGTTGCCGTCGCCGATCTGCTGCCGTAGGGCGCCTCACCGGACTCTCATTTTCTCCCCCTTCCATTCCCGGGGTGCGTCGGATAAATCAGACGGTGCCGTGACGGCCTGCCTTGTGTGTCCCTACCGTCCCGTGACCAGCCGAAAGGCCCCGTAACCATGACGCGGTATCTGCTCTCTGCCACCGTGGTCGGCTTGATCGCCGGCCTCGGGCTGGGGGCGGACCTGAAGTCCGGGCTCGAGCCCGGACAATCGGTCCCCCCATTCAGCCCGCTGAACATCAACGGATCTGCCGCCGGCGAAAAGGCGTGCCAGGTCTGAGCGCAAGGCAATAACCCGGTCGCGATCGTTTTCGCTCGCGAGATCACCCCGGGCTTGACCAGTCTGGTCAAGAAGCTCGAACAGGCCACCGCCGACCACTCCGACTGCAAGATGGGGGCGTTCGTCGTCATGCTTTCGGACGACGAGAAGATGGAAGGCCAGCTCAAGGAGCTGGCCGAGAAGGAAAAGTTCAAGAAGCTCGTCCTCACCCTCGACACCCCGCAAGGTCCCCCGAAGTACAAGATCGCCAAGGACGCGGACGTGACCGTGATCCTCTACGACAAGAAGAAGGTGAAGAAGAACTTCGCCTACGAGAAGGGGAAGCTGACCGACCAGGACGTGGATGCAGTCCTCGTCGCGGTCAAGGAGATCCTGCCGCAGAAGAAGGGGTCCGAGTAGGAGCCCCCGTCCGTCGCTCGAATCAGGATCGCACGGCACCGCCGGGGGTTCACGGGCCCCGGCGGTTTTTGTTTACCCCTGCCCGTGCCCGTGCCCGGATCGAGAAGATCGGGCAGGGGAGACGTCAGTCAGACCGGGCGTAGACACGCGCGGGTTTGATGCCGTTACGCAGTGGCCTACCGACGACTTCCCCGCGGTGGTAGAATTCATCCTGACGACCCGCGGCCGGCGGACCGCGTGTGTGGCGGGTAGGCGGACCCCATGAAGTGCCAGCGCTGTCCGAAGCAGGCGACCCTGCACATCACCGAGGTGCTCCCGGACGAGCGGTTCGAGGAGCTGCACCTGTGCGAGGACTGCGCCAAGAAGTACCTGTACGAGCCGGCGGCCGCCCAGCAGCAGGCGGCCAAGAAGTCCGGCAAGCCGGCGGCCGACCTGGACCTGGGCGACGACCCCGGCGGCAAGCAGTGCGAGGCGTGCGGGATCAAGTTCGTCGAGTTCCGCAACGCCGGCCGGCTCGGCTGCTCGCACGACTACGACTCGTTCCGCGAGGAGCTGCTGCCGCTCCTGGAGAGCATTCACGGCGACGTGCGGCACCAGGGCAAGACGCCGCGGCGGCTGCCCAAGGCGAAGTCTGCCCAGGCCGAACTGGCGCAGCTCCGCAAGAAGCTCCAGCAGGCGGTGCTCGAAGAAGCGTACGAGGAGGCCGCCAGCATTCGCGACCGCATCAAGCAGCTCGAAGAATGACGAATGACCCACCAATGACGAAGGGAAAGACCGCATTCGATATTCGGTATTGAGCCTTCGGATTTCGTTTCGGCATTGGTGGGTCATTCGTCATTGTGAATTCTGACCCCGGAGGGGGTCGATGAAGTGCCACTACTGCGGTCAGCCGGCCACCCTGCATCTGACCGACATCGTCGCCAAGACGAAGCGCGAGCTGCACCTGTGCGAGGGCTGCGCGAAGGAGCACTACCTGGTGCCCGAGGGGCCGACCCCGCAACTCAACCTCCAGGCGCTGGTGCAGCTCATCATGGGGATGCCGGCGACCGCCGACCCGGCCGCATTGACCTGCCCGACGTGTGGGCTAAAGTATGCTGCGTTCCGGGCCGACGGCCGGCTCGGTTGCCCGGACGATTACGACGCCTTCCGGGCGGCCCTGGAACCGCTCCTCGACCGCATCCACCGGGGCACCCGGCACCAGGGGAAGACCCCCCGGGCGGCCGACCGCCGGGCCGAACTGACGACCCTGCGTGACCAGCTCCAGACCGCCGTCACCGCCGAGAAGTACGAAGACGCCGCCCGGCTTCGCGACCGGATCCGGCAGAAGGAAGCCCTCGGATGAACCTCGACACCCTACTGCCGAACCTGGGCGAGTGGCTCCGCGGGACCGGGCCGGACGCCGACGTGGTCGTCTCCACCCGCATCCGCCTGGCCCGCAACCTCGCCCAGTTCCCGTTCTCCGGCCGGGCCACCCACCACCAGAAGTCCGAGATCGAGACCAAGGTCAAGGACGCCGTCGCCCGCGCCGAACTCGACCCGCACAAGCCGGAGTACGTCTCCGTCGCCGGGATGGCCCCGCTGGACCGCCAGTTCCTCGTCGAGCGGCAGCTCATTAGCCGCGAACTCGCCACCGTGCTCGAAGGCCCGCGCGGCGTCGCCTTCGACACCCGCGAGTCGGTCAGCATCATGGTCAACGAGGAGGACCACCTCCGGTTGCAGGTGATGCGCAGCGGCATGGCCCTCGACGAGGCCTGGGCCGAGATCGACCGCGTGGACGACGCGATGGAGTCCCGGCTGACCTACGCCTTCCACGACCAGTTCGGCTACCTGACCGCCTGCCCGACCAACGTCGGCACCGGCATGCGGGCCAGCGTCATGCTCCACCTCCCCGCACTGGGCATCACGCGCCAGATCGAGAAGGTGTTCAAGGCACTGCAGAAGATCAACCTCGTCGTCCGCGGCCTCTACGGCGAAGGGAGCCGGGCGTCTGGCGACCTGTACCAGATCTCCAACCAGGTGACGCTCGGCCGGTCCGAGCAGCGGGTGCTGACCGAGATCCGCGAGGTCATCATCATGATCTTGCAGTACGAGCGGCAGGCCCGGCAGGTGCTCGTCCGCGAGCGCAAGCAGGCCGAGCAGGACCGGGTCGCCCGGGCCATCGGCACGCTCGGCAGCGCGACCATGATCACGTCCGAGGAGACGATGGAGCTGCTCTCGGCGGTGCGGCTGGGCATCCACCTGAACCTGCTCGACGACCTGCCGCCGACCACCGTGAACCAGTTGTTCATTCACACCCAGGCGGCACACCTCCAGAAGCTCATGGGCACGCCGCTCGACGGTGAGGAGCGCAACGCCGCCCGCGCCCGCTACCTCCGCAACAAGCTCCGCGAACTCGGGTCGCACCCCCGGTGAGCAGGGTGCGTCTCCTCGCCGCTGTGGTCTTCGTCCCCGCTCTGGCGGTCTGGACGTGGAAGCTCCTGGAGCCGAACCCGGTCCCGGAGCCGGTGCTGAACTTCCTGTCGGTCTGGGACTTCCTGCCCTATCTGGCAGCCAAGACGCTCCACGCCGGCGGGTACGCCTTCCTGACGGTGTTGGCCTGGGTGATAGCCCCGACCGCCTGGTGGCGGTGGGTCGCGATGGGATTCCTGCTGCTGCACGGAGCCGGCAGCGAGTTGCTACAGCATGTCCTGCCGTTCAACCGGACCGGGAAAGTAACCGACGTGCTGATCGACTGCTTCGGGATCGCGGTCGGGGTGCTGGTGGCGCGACAGGTGAGCCCCGGCTCGCCGGTCACTTCTTCGGCGTCAGCTTCGGCTCCAGTTTGACCCACTTCGCCAGCGCCTTTTCCCGCGCCTGCTCGTCGGGGAACGAGTAGTTCAGGTACGAGTACTGCGGCCCGCCGCCGGAGCGTGACTCCAGGCCGAATTCGGCCGGGTCGCGGCCGGACAGGAGCGCCGCCATCGCCAGGGCCACGTCCCGGACCTGGATCTCCTCGCCGCCGTTGACCCCGGCCCGGACCACCGCCGCGTCGGAGAGCAGCGGCACCAGCGCCGGCAGATCGTCCCGGTTGCCGACCCGGGCGACGGTCGCGGCGGCACTGGCCCGGTGGTACGCGGTCGCGCCGGTCGCCCCGATCATCCGCGTCGCGTACTTGCCGACCGAATCGGGGCGGACCATGCTGGCGATGGTCAGCACCTGGGTCAGGCTCGTCGCCGTGTCCCGGCTGTCCATCCACGCGACCACCAGCTTCTGCACCACCGGGCCGAGCCGGTCCGTGGTCAACTCCGTCCGGACGCCGGTCCGCATCAGTACCGTGTATGGCGTGGCCATCCGCAGCGCGCCGCGCGGGGTGATCTTGTCACCGATGAGCGTCTCGGCGAACAAAAGCCCGGCCGCGTCCACCAGCGTCGGCTCGTACCGCTCCATCGGGAGGGCCCAGGCCGGCATCCCGCGCAGGGACATCTTCGTGTACAGGTCGTACCGGCGGGCGATGACGCGGCGCTCCAACTCGGCCTTGCCCTGGGCCAGCCCCGCGATCAGGGCGCGGTTCGGCTCGGACTTGAGCAACTCGGCGAACAGTTCCCGGGCGAGCGGGTCCTCCCCGGTCAGCGCGTGGAACTTCGCCCACCCCGGCAGGTCGTGCCGGAACTTGCCGGCGGCGTCGGCCAGGAAGACGGCCAGCCGGGCGTCGAAGTCCTCGGCCGCGGCGGCTGGGATCAGGTTCTCACAGCGGAAGCGGACCTCGGCGTCCGGGTCGGCAGCGGCCGTGCGAGTCAGCACGGGCAGGGCGAGCCGGCCCATCGCCCGGAGCTGTTTGGTCGCCTCGTCGCGCTCGCCGTAGACGGGGCTGCCGAGCCGGCCGACCAGCGCGCGGGCCTTCGCCCGGTCGGCCGCCGGCACCTCCAGGGATCGCGGGTCGGGGGAGACGTCCGCCGCGGCGAGGGCCAACGCGGCGACGGCCAGAGGCGTCATCGGGCCACCTCCCGGGACGGGAAGACACGACCAGACGGTATTACTTGGCGTCGCCCTTGAGGGCGGTCTTGGCCGCGACCACCGGGACGGCCGCGGGCGCGCCGGCCAGGGAGGCGTGCAGGCCCAACTCCCAGTCCCGCCACTTCGCCAGCGCCGCCTCCCGCTTCGCCTCGGGTTGCGTCTTGCCGTCACCGACGAACCGGAAGTTGGTGTACTGGTACTTCATGACCGCGTTCTCGTTGGCCGCGCTCAAGCCGTAATCGGCCGGGTTCTGGCCGGTCAACAGCGCCCCCATCGCCAGCGCGACGTCGCGGACCTGGATGTCCGGCTGCTGGTTATTGATCCCGCCGCGGACCACGAAGGTCGGGTCAGACAGGAGCCGGGTCACGGCCATCAGGTGCTCCCGGCCGCCGTACCGGGCGACCATGGCGGCGGCGTTCGCCCGCGCCCACGGCTGGCCGCCGTCCAGGGCGAGCTGCCGCGCCGCGTACCGCGCGATCTCCCGCGACCCCAGCCGGAACTGGGTGGCCAGGCTCATGGCGGTCTGCAGGCCGACCATGCTGTCGCGGGTGTCCATCCAGTGGATGACCAGTCGGCGGAATGCCGGGCCGTGCTTGCCCTCGCCGGTCGCGGCCCGCCGCAGCGGGTCCTGGTAGAGGTAGCTGGCGATCTGGTTCTGGAACGGGTTGAACCCGACCTTCGTCTCTGACACCAGCGACTCGGCCAGCAACAACAGGGCGATGTCCGGCACGTCGGGGGTGGTCGGCCGATACCCCCCGCCCTGGAACCCGCCTACGGCCGGGAACTGGGGGTTGATCTGGAGCTGCATCTCCTGTCGGCGGGCGGCGAGGGTCAGCGCCAGGTCGGCGGCCGGCGGGTTCTCCGGCCCCGCACAGGCGACCGACCCGGCGCAGGCGGCCAGTGGCGCCACCCGGTCGGCCGGCACGCCGCGCAGCGCCAGCAACAGGTCGTAGTTGGCGCGGTTCTTGAGGACGTCGGCGTACAGGGTGCGGGCGTCGCGGTCGTCGCCGGCGATGGCCCGGAACCGGTGGAAGGCTGGCAGGTCGTGGGAATACCTGGCGTCGGCGTCGGCCAGGAAGGTGTCGATGCGGGCGCGGAGTTCGTCGGCCTCGGCGCGAGGGAGCAGGGCCACGACCCGCATGCGGACCTCGGGGTCCGGGTCGTGGCGGCTGGCGTCCAGGGCGGGCAGGGCGGCCCGGCCCATGTCGGCCAGCTCGCGCGCCGCCCGGTCGCGGTCGCGGTACGCAGCGCTGCCGAGTTGCTTGACCAGGCCGCGGGCCTTCGCCACCTGCTCTGGTGCGACCGCCAGCGTGGCGGGGTCCGGGGACGGCTGGCTCGGGGCCGCGGCGGAGGCCACGCCACCAGCGAGAACGACCAGCCCACAGATCGCCGACCGGGACATCGCGGAAACACTCCCTGGGTGGAACGCCACACCTCTTAAGGATGCCGGACCGGCCGCGGAACCGCAACGGGAAAGGGAGCCTGCTCCGTATTGGGAGGGCGAGGCTCCTGCCGAGCCGTGGGAGCCTGGGCTCGGCAGGAGCCTCGCCCTCCCATAATCAACCGTCGCCCAACTCCGGTCGCAGCAACCGCTCCGGCCGGCCGGCCCGGGCCAGGACCGCCTCGGCCGCCAGGTAGCCGCTGCGGACCGCCCCCTCCATCGTGGCCGGCCAGCCCGTCGCGGTCCAGTCGCCGGCCAGAACCAGGTTCGGCACCGGAGACGCCTGCGGGGGTCGGAACCGGTCCACGCCCGGCACCGCACTGAACGTCGCGGCGTGCTCCGTCACCACACGCGATCTCAGGTGCGTTGCCCTGTTCGGAAACAGCCGGGCCAGTTCGTCGGCCACGCGCCGGGTGATCTCATCGCGGCCGAGACCGCGCAGGGGTCGGGCGGCGCTGACCACCACCTGCACGTACCACTCCCCCGGCGCGACCTCACCGCGGTTGAACACCCACTGGCCCAGGCAGTCCACGAGGACGGCGTGTGGCAGTTTCAGGGCCGGCCGGTCGTACCACAGGTGAACGCTGGTGATCGGCGACGGGGCGAGGTTCTTGGCCGCGGCGAAGTACGGGTCCGCGGCCCATTCGTCGGGCAGCAGGTCCATCACGCGGTCGAACGGCACCGCGAGGACGTAATAATCGGCGGACAGCGCCGACCCGTCGCGGAGGACCACGCGGGAAATGACCGAATGACGAATGACGAATGACGAACTGCCGTTCCCGGTTTCGTCATTCGTCATTCGGTCATTCGTCATTTCCAGTCGGCGAACCGCTGCGTTCTCCCGGACTTCGACGCCGTGTCGCGTTAACCATCCGCGCAACTCGTCACCGTACAACCGGCCGAGCGGGACCGTCGGCACTCGCACCACGAACCCGTCGCGGTGCCGCAGGAACCCGTCGCGGAACACCATCCGGGCGTACTTGAACCCCGCCCGCTCGACCGTCTCGTTGAGCGCGCTGGTCAGCACCACGCCCCAGAAGCGGTCGATGGTCCGTCGCGTCTGACGGTGCCGCGGCAGCCACTCCGACAACGGCGGGTCGGCGTCCGGCGGCTCGCGCAGCATCGCCGCCAGACCCCAACCGACACGCGCCTTCTCCCTGGCGGTGAGGTAGTGCGCCGACGCCAGCGCCCGGCCAAGGTGGAACGGCGCCGGCCACGGGTCGGCCTTGAACCGGCTCACCCGGCGGTCCGGGGTCACGAAGTACAGCGTCGGCTGCGGGGCGAGGAGGTGACCGATGCCGACGGTTTCGCAGAAGTGGGCGAAGTTCGTGCAGCAACCCATGCTGACGTGCTGGCAGGCGTCGATGAGCTGCCCGGATGCGGCGTCGGCGAACGACCCGGCCCGGCCGCCGAGCCGCTGCCGGGACTCCAGCACCGTGACCCGGAACCCGCGAGGCGCCAGTGCCGCCGCCGCGGACAGGCCGGCGAGGCCGCCGCCGATGACCAGGACAGAAGATTTCACCGCAGAGAACGCAGAGGGCCGCAGAGAAGAAGAGAGATGAGTGGTTACAGACATGTCTTTAACTCTGTCTTCCTCTCTGCGCTCTCTGCGCCCTCTGCGGTGAATCGGATCACACCAGGCCCCACTTCGCCGGCCACGCCGACAGCAGCAGTTGCGCCCTGGTCAGCTTTCCGACCCGCACCCGGCGGGTAAACACGTCGTAGCCGCGGCGCTCGATCTCGTCGAGCAGCCGCCGGTAGACGCCCGCCATCACCCGGAACACCGCCCGGCCTTCGGGCGACAGCAGGCCGCCCAGTGCGTCGCCCCGGGCGTAATACTCCCGCGCCCGGCCGACCTGGAACCGCATCAACTCCCGGAACGTAGGGGCGTCTGGCCGCCACGACTCCGGCGGGCAGCCGAACCGCTCCAGCTCGTCGCGCGGCAGGTAGACGCGGCCGCGTACCCGGTCCTCGCCGAGATCCCGGAGGATGTTCGTGAGCTGAAACGCGACACCCGCGGCCTCGGCCGGCACCTTCGCCCGCTCGGCGTCCACGCCGGGCCGCAGTCCCCAGACGGGCACACACGCCAACCCGACCGCGGACGCGACCCGGTAGCAGTACCGGTGCAACTCCGCGAACGTGCCGAACGCGACCGGCCCCAGGTCCGACTCGACGCCGTCGATCACGTCGTGCAGATACGCCGCCGGCACCCCGAAGGTGCGGACCGTGTGGTGCAGGGCCGCGTGCAGCCGGTGCGTGAAGACGCCGCCCAGCGCGTCGTCGAGGCGGGCGCGCCAGTCGCGGAGCGCGTCGCGGCCACCGCCCGGCTCGTCGGCCAGGTCGTCGGTGGCGCGGCAGAAGGCGTACAGGGCGGTCGTCGCGTCCCGCTTCGACGGCGACAGCACCCGGAACGCCAGCGGGAAGCTGCTGTTTGCCCGGCGGGTGAGTCTCTGGCAATACCGGAATGACGAATGACGAATGACGAATGACGAATGCTGGCCATCTGTCATTCGGTCATTCGTCATTCGTCATTCACTCGAACGCCACCCGCACCGGCTGCCCGACGCGCAGCTCGGGCTTGCCGGCGGGGGCGGGGTCGGCGATATCGATCTCGACTTCGAGGATCTTGGTCGGGCTGACGGTCAGGGCGACGTCGGCGCCGCGCTTGGGCAGGAACGAGCTGGCGACCCGGCGGACGGTCCCCTCGTAGGTCAGGGCGAAGTTGGTGTCGTCGAAGACCGTGACCTTCTTGCCCTCGGACCCGGCGACCCGGTAGGCGAACTCGGCCTGGACCTCGGCCCGGACGATCCGCTTGCCGGCCGGAACCAGGATCAGCGTCGGCTCGCGGGTGGACGGGCCGTAGGTCTTGCCCTCGACCGCCCGCAGTTGCTCGACTCGGCCGCCCAGGTCGCGGGGGGCCTTCACCAGGTAGGCGTTCACCGCCGCCTGGGCCTGGTCCACGGTGGCCTTCAGCCGCTGGACCTTGGCCTCGGCCTGCTGGGCCTTGACGTCCACCGGGTCCAGCCGCATGGCCTCCACCGCCGTCGTAGCCATGTCGGCCCTGGCCTGGGCCTCGTTGACCATCCCCCGCAGCCGGCGGATGTCCGGGTCTTCCTGCCGCCGCTTCTCCTTCTTCTCCTCGCTGAGCGACTGGCCGGTGACGAGGTCCTTCTCCACCCGGAGGATCTGGTCCAGGTTCTCCCGGGCGATCCGCAGGCTCTCCTGGGCGAGCTTGAGCTGGTCGGCGGCGGTCTGGGCGGCGGCCTGAAGCCCCTTGAGCTGGATGTCCTTGTTCGTTCTGGCGATGCCGGCCAGCTTCACGTCCAACTCGGCCGCGGCGAGTTCCGCCTTGGCCTCGTCGAGCTTGGGCCGGGCCTGCGAGTCGTCGAACTGCACCAGCGGCTCGTCGGGCTTGACCGCCTGGCCGTTCGAGACGAGGACCTTCTTGACGGTGGACATGGCCGCCACCGCCGGCGGGCCGATCTCCGAGGGGGACGGGTCAGAGTCCACCGTCCCGAGTACGACGATTCCGCCCTTGAGCGGGGCGCCTCCGTTCTTGGCCGGCGCGGCACCGCCGCCGCCGACCGAGTCCGGCTGGTGCAGGAGGCGGTTGGCGCCGATCAGGCTCGCCGCCCCGAGGCAGACCCCGAGCGCCAGCAGGGCCGCCCGCCATCGGTTCGTGCCGGTCATCGGGCACCTCCGGCCGCGTGGCCGTTGTGGTCGGTCACTTCGAGCTTCCCGTCTTCGAGGTGATAAGACACGTCCACGTAGGGGAGCATGCGGTGGTCGTGGGAGACGACGAAGATGGTCGCCCCCCGCTCGTGGGCCGCGTCCCGCAAGAGCTGGATCACTTGCTGTCCGTTCTCCCAGTCCAGGGCCGAGGTCGGCTCGTCGGCGAACAGGAGCGTCGGATCCTTGACCAGCGCCCGGCCGATCGCGACGCGCTGCTTCTCGCCGCCGGAGAGCTTGGCCGGCTTCTTGTAGGTCTGGTCGCCCAGGCCGAGGCGGTCGAGCATCTCGGTGGCCTTCCGCCTCGCGGCGGCCCCGCCGAGATCCTGGCCCCACTTTAACACGATCTCGAGTTGCTGCATCGCGGTCAGGGCCGGGAACAGGTTGTACCCCTGGAAGATGAACCCGGTGTGGCCGCGGCGGTACTCCTCGCGCTGCTTGTCGGTGAGCGACCACACGTCCACGTAGTCCTCGCCGCCGTTGCGGGCCAGCACCTGCCCGGAGTCCGGGTTCAAGAGCCCCGACAGGACCGCCAGCAGTGTCGATTTCCCGCTGCCGGACGGCCCCATCAACAGCGCGATCTGCCCGGGGTACAGGTCGAGGCTGACGTTATTCAGCGCGACACGCCGCTGCGCGCCGTCGCCGAACGTCCGCGTCAGGTGGACGGCTCGCAGGCTCGGTCTGGCGGAACTCGCAGGCATCTTGGTGTCGTCCTTCGTCCTTCGTCCTTCGTCCTTCGGAGTGCCGTCCCGAATGACGAAGGACGAAGGACGATCAGCGAAGCAGCGACATCGGCTCGATCTGGCGGACCGACCGCAGGGCGAACACGCCGGCCGCCAGGGCGGTCAGTTGCGTCAGCACGGCGGCCCCGGTCAGCACCTGCCAGCGCAGGTCCACCTTCACGCCGCCGGCCTCGGCGCCCTTTGCCAGGCCCCAGACCACCGGCAGCGCGATCAGCACCCCCAGCACCCCGACCCAGAACGACTGGGCCATCACCATCCCGTAGATCTTCCGCCGCGGAATGCCCAGTGCCAAAAGCGTGGCGAACTCCTTCGCGGAGGCCATCGTCGCGGAGAAGAGCGTCTGCGCGGTGATGAGCGCCCCGACCAAAAGCCCCAACAGGGCCGCGTACCCGAGGGCGACCCCGGCCTTGGTCCGGGTCAGCCAGTACCACCGCGACTGCAGCGAGAACTCGTCCGCCGTGCGGGCGGACATGTCGGGGTAGTCGCGGCGGAGGTCCTCCACGACCTCCCGGGCCCGCTGGTCCGACTCGCACCGGACCAGCAGGTAGGAGACGTGCTCGTTCGGGATGACGCCGGACAGCACCGTCCGGGCGGTCGTCAGCGAGCAGAACACCCACGGCGCCGCCAGGCTCCGCAGCCCGTCCACGATCCCGACCAGCCGGACCTCGTGGCCGTTGATCTTGGCCCGGTCGTCGATCTCGCTGATGCCCAGCTTGCCCAGGTCGGAGCGGTCCACCACCACCGTCATCGGCTCGGACAGGGCGGCCCGCAACTCGGGCGTCAGCACGTCCGCCGCCCCGGCCGCGTCCGGTTCCAGGCTGCTGCCGACCACCATGCACAGGTCGGTCCCGCCCTGCGGCTTGGTCCAGTTGCCGAACCACAGGTACAGGAACTCCGGCATCTTCACCCCCGGCTTGTCCAGCCGGGCGAGGTGGCTCATCGGCACCGCGCGGCCGAGGTCCACGCTGAGCACCGCCTTCGACCCGACCCAGATGTCCGCGGACGTGTGGTCCACCGGGATCGAGGTGATCTCGAACAGCCCCAGCAGCAGCCCGACCTGCAGCGCGATCAGCACCGCGCTGAACGCGACGGCCCCGATCCCGGCCGCGTACCGGGTCTTCTCGTGCCAGAGGGTCTGGAGAGCGTATGCCATAGTCAGTTGGCAGTGGCAGTCGGCAGTCGGCAGTCAGGTCCCAGTGGGCAACGGCAGGTTACTCTCCTGCTGTCTGCCAACTGCCGACTGCCGACTGGACGGAATATCCGCCAGGTCTCCCGAGATCCACAGGTGGTGCCAGAGTTGGGTGGCGGTGACGGCCGTCAGCCCCATCTCCAGCCCGGTCCGACCCAGGCCGCGACGCATCTTGCCCAGCTTCTCGCGGGCCGCCGTCACGGCCGCCGCGTCGAAATAGCCCGTCTTCTTCAACGACTCGGGCGAGAGAACTTGCTCGATCCAGGTATCCGTCTTCCGCGTTCCGCGTTCCGCGTTGATCCAGGCGTCCATCGGGGCGCGGAACATGTGCTTGCGCCGCCAGGCGACCTCCGGCGGCAGCCACCGCTCGGCCACCTTGCGTTCGACGTACTTGTCCTTGAGAAGCCCCCGCAGCTTCCACCGCGGGTGCAGCGTCGAAGTGTACGCCAGCACGTCCTCGTCGAGAAACGGATACCGCGTCTCGACCGATGAGTGCATGGCCACCCGGTCCCCCTTGGACGAGAGCAGGTGACCGGGGAGCATGATCCGGGCGCCGAGGTACATCTGCCGGTGGAACGGGTGCCAGCGGTGCAGGTCGGCCGGCAGCCCGAGGTCTTCGTACGGGGATACCGGGATCAGCCGCTCCTTTAACTCGTCCGAGAAGAATCGCAGCTTGTTCAGGCTCATCATCCCGTAGACGTCCATCCACCCGTTGTGCCCGCCGAGGAGCTTCTGCACCCGGCGGATCATCGTCTTCGGGTACATCGGGTTGCCGGTGGCCTTCATCCCGGCCCAGCGGACCCAGTACCCCAGCGGCATGCCGGGGATCTTGTCCATCCACCCGGTCAGCCGGTTGATCTTGAACCACGAGTACCCGGCCAGCCACTCGTCGGCCCCCTCGCCGGTCAGCGCGACCTTGTACCCGTGCTTGTGGACCGACCGGGCCAGGTGCATCAGCCCCAGCGCCGAGGTGTCGATCACCGGGAACTCGGTCGCCCCGATCAGTTCCGGGTAGTCGGCCCGCAGTTCCTCCGCCCCGCAGTTGAGCACGACCGGCTCGCACCCCAGGTGCCGGGCGACGGCCAGCGCCTCGGTCTCCTCGTTCAGCCCCTCCTGCTGTACGGAGATGGTGAACGTCGGGATTGGTCGGCCCAGCGCCTTGTTGGCCATCGCCACGACCAGCGACGAGTCCACCCCGCCGGACAGGTACGACACGACCGGCACGTCCGCCCGCAGCCGCTTTTGCACCGCGGTCATGAGTAGTCGGTCGTATTCGTCGATGACCTTCGTCTCGTCCGCGCCGTAGTCCTCCTGGCCGTAATCCGGGTAGCTGACCTGCCAGTAGGTGCGGCGTTGGAGGAGCGTCTCCGGCGACGCGGCCCCCGGCGTGAAATGCAGGAACTGCCCCGGCGGCAAGAGCGTGATGCCTTCGAAGACCGTGACCGGCCCCGGCATCGCGAAGAACGTGAAGATGTGGTTCAGGCCGTAGATATCCGGCTTCGGCTCGACCAGCCCGGAGGCGAAAAGCGCCTTCATCTCGGAGGCGAACAGGAGCCAGTCGCCGCCGTCAATTAGTCGGCGGGCGAGGAATAGTGGGCAGATGCCGGCCCGGTCGCGGCCGAGGACGAACTCGTTGGTGCGGCTGTCCCACAGGCAGATGGCGAACTGGCCGCGGACGTGGTCCCAGAACTTCTCCCGGTGTTCTTCCCACAAGTGCGGGATGATCTCGGTGTCGGTGTGGGTGCGGAACTTGTGGCCCTTGCCTTCCAGTTCAACGCGCTTCTCCGGGTAGTCGAACAGTTCACCGTTGAAGACGGTCCAGACGGTCTGGTCCTCGTTGCTGATCGGCTGCTTGCCGTCCGCGAGGCCGACGATGGAGAGCCGCCGGTTGGCGAGGTGCAGCCCCGGCCGTTCGAGGAAGCCGTCCTCGTCCGGCCCGCGGTGAACGATGGCCTGGGCCATCCGCGCGACGGCCCCCCGCGGCGCCGGCCGCTTCTGCCCCGTCAGGTCGATCATCCCCGCGATGCTGCACATTAGTTCAGAACTCCGTCGGGCGCCCCGTGATCGTTTGAACTACAGGTCGAAGTCCCCAATACCGTGTTCCAGTACAGCGAGGATCTTCAGCATGTCGATTTCGGATGGAAGTCGCGGTCTGCCAACCAAGAGCCCATTTTTCTTGAATGCTTCAAGCCGGTCCGGTTCCGTCAGCGCGCCAAAACAGCACGACTCAGGTATCTTGTGCCTTGAAAGATAAAGATCGCTGAAGATCGGCTCCTTATCTATCGCGGGTCTTACGTTGTACGGGAACGGCTTTATCAGATCCTCGATCAGCCATTCAAGTCGTTTATCCTGGAACCGGTCTAGTTGCAGAAAGCTCATTAGTTGACCGCGTTTCAACCAGACACAATCAGCCCGGTTCATCCAGGCCCAGTAGACGAGGTATGCACCCAGTAGGCGATGCAATCGACGGTTTGATTCGCGATACGTTTCTTCGGTTGCCATTACGGGTTCACCTGTTGCCTTGCCATATCGCCCACCGCAGCACCCGCAGGAAGAACCGTTTGCCGAACCATACCGCTCAGGCGTACGTCAGCCGCCCCCGCGGTTCGGGGATCGGCCGACCGAGTTCCTTCGCCGTCTCGATCCACTGCCCGATGACCACCTCGGCGTTGGCCACGGCTTCCTGGTAGGTCGCGCCGTCGGCGGCGCACCCGGCCAGTTCCGGAACCTCGGCGATGAACGCCTGGTCGGCCTTGCTCCAGAACAGGATGATCTCGTACCGGTACTGCTCAGCCATCGACGTCCTTTGCCGGGTGCCATGCCCACGACTTTGCGTGGGCATGTTCAGGGGGACCGGGGCATCCAACATGCCCACGCAAAGCCGTGGGCATGGCACCCCTAACCGTGCTTTCGCGCCCAGCGCCATGCCTTCCAGTGCATCACCCACCGTGGCACCCGTGGGAAGAACCGCTTGCCGAACCACACCCACCAGCTCACGAACCCGACCGCCGTTTCCGTGCGGTTCTTGACCAGGCTCCACACCACACTCTCACCGACCTCCTCGGGGCGCTGCGCGCCCTCGAAGTTCAGGTAGATCTTCCCCTCGTTCCGCAACAGGTGCCGGTTCAGGTCGTCGCTGCGCACCACGCCGGGCAACACCAAGAGCACGTCGATGTCGTACCGGGTGAACTCGCCCCGCAATGCCTCGGTCAGCCCCACCAGCGCGTGCTTGCTGCCGCAGTGCTCCGGCAGGCTCGGGATGCCGCACCGGCCGCAGATACTGGCCACGTTCACGATCGCCGGCCGCCACCCGGGCGGGCCGTTCGTCGCGCTTCGGAGCAGGTGCGGCTGGGCGAGCCGGATCATCTCGGCGGCGGCGAAGAAGTTGACCTCCATCACCCGCCGCAGAATGTCCTCGGAGGAGGTGGCGAACTCGCCGAAGCTCGCCACGCCGGCACTGTTGACCAGGACGTCCAGCCCCCCGAACCGGGCCACGACATCCCGGACAAGCCCCTCGCGGGCGGCGGCGTCGGTGAGATCGGCAGGAAAGGCGTCAACTTCCGTGCCGCGGTCGCGGAGCTGCTTCGCCAGCGACTCCAGCTCGCCGCCCGACCGGCTGGTCAGCGCGAGCCGAACACCCTCCCGTGCGAGCCGCTCCGCCGCCCGCCGACCGATGCCCCGTGACGCCCCCGTCACGAGCACCACCCGGCCCGAGAGGTCCCTCCGCATTCCCGGTCCCTTTGATCGAATCGGCACAACCGGCACATCCCCGCCGACCGATCAATTTACGTTGTTCGGGTCGATCCGTTCAGCCGAACTGCCTCGACTCGGGGCACCTTCCCGCCCAAAAGGCCCTACCACCCCGGTCAACTGTCAGCCTCGGGCAGGCGTATCTTCTTGCCCATGTTAGCTATCCGACTCAGCTTTCGGATTCAACGGGCGCCACCTGTCATGATGACATTCGGCAGATTGCGACATAATGAGCCGCCACCTGTCCC
>DATLIF010000214.1:0-7284 GCA_035539575.1 Fimbriiglobus sp.
CCCGATCGGTGGGCCTCGAAGACTCGACCCACCCTACGAGGCATCACACCCGCTCCACGATCATCGCCACCGCGTTGCCGCCGCCCAGGCACAGCGCCGCCAGCCCTCGCCGCAGTCCTCGCTTGTGCAATGCATGGACCAGCGTCGCCAGTACCCGCGCGCCGCTGGCCCCGATCGGGTGGCCCAGCGCCACCGCGCCGCCGTTGACGTTCACCTTCGACTCGTCCAGGCCCAGCCCCTTGCCGCAGGCGAGCATCTGCGCCGCGAACGCCTCGTTCAGCTCGAACAGGTCAATGTCGGACAGGGACAGCTTCGCCTTCTCCAGCACCGCCTTCACCGCTGGCACCGGGGCGATGAAAATGTCCTTCGGCGCCACCCCGCTCGTTGTGTACGCGACCACCCGTGCCAGCGGCTTCGTCCCGAGCCGCTCGACCGCCTTGCCGGAGGCGACGACCACCGCCGCGGCTCCGTCGGAGAGCTGCGAGGCGTTGCCGGCCGTCACCGTGCCATCCGACTTGAACGCCGGCCGCAGCTTCGCCAGCCCCTCGGCCGTCGTGTCCGGGCGGATGCCCTCGTCCCTCGCGACAGTCTTCGCCTTGGCCCCGCTACCGACCGTCATCGGCACCACCTCGGCTGCGAAGTCGCCGCGCTCCCAGGCGGCCGCGGCGCGCTGGTGGCTCTGGGCCGCGAACCGGTCCTGCTCGGCCCGCGATAGGTCGCACTTGCCGGCAATGTACTCGGCCGAGTCGCCCATCGCGCAGTTCTCGAACGGGCACCACAGCCCGTCGAGGATGAGGGAATCGACCGCTTTCTGGTCGCCGTACTTGTACCCCTTGCGGACGTTCGGCAGCAGGAACGGGGCGTTCGACATGCTCTCCATGCCGCCGGCCACGACCATGTCCGCGTCGCCGGCCCGGATCGACTGCGCCGCGAGCATCACCGCCTTCAAGCCCGACCCGCACACTTTGTTCACGGTGTACGCGGCGATGGTGTCCGGCAGTCCCGCGGCCAGCGCCGCCTGCCGGGCGGGTGCCTGGCCGACGCCGGCCTGGACCACGTTGCCCATCACCACCTCGTCCACCTGGTCCGGGCAGACGTTCACCCGCTTCAGGGCCTCCTGAATGGCGACAGCCCCGAGCTTCGGTGCGGGCAGGTCCGATAGCTCGCCGAGGAACTTGCCGATCGGCGTGCGGACGGCGGAAAGGATGAAGGCATCCATGATTTCACCGCAGAGGGCGCGGAGAGCGCAGAGAAAACACCTAAACTTATTCTACTCTCCGCGTCCTCTGCGCCCTCTGCGGTGAATCCGCTTTATGTCTGTGCTTGCCACCGAGGAACTGACCAAGGACTACGGCCGCTTCCGTGCGCTCGACGGCTTGAACCTGTCGGTCGCCCCCGGCGAGGTCGTCGGACTGCTCGGGCCGAACGGGTCCGGCAAGACGACCGCGCTGCGGCTGGTGCTGGGGTTCATGCGGCCGACCGCTGGCCGCGCGACCGTCGGCGGGTTCGACTGCTGGGGCCAAAGCGTCGAGGTCCGTCGGCGGGTCGCGTACCTGCCGGGCGAGCTGCGCCTCTACGAGAATATGACCGGCCGGCAGCTCGTGCGGTTCCTGGGCCGGCTCCGCGGCGACGAGCCCGGCCCGGAAGTGGACGCCCTGGCGAAGCGACTCGACATCGACCCGGACCGGCCGCTGACGCACATGTCCAGCGTCATGAAGCGGAAGGTGGCGCTCTTAGCGATCCTGGTGCCGAAGGTGCCGCTGGTCATCCTCGACGAGCCGACCAACACCCTCGACCCGACCATGCGGGACGAACTGCTCGAACAACTCCGGCTGGCGCGGGACGCCGGCAAGGCCGTGCTGTTCTCGTCGCACGTCCTGCAAGAAGTGGAAGCCGTCTGCGACCGGGTGGCGATCCTGCGCCGCGGCCGGCTCGTCCACCTGCAAGACATGGAGGAACTGCGCGAGGGCCGGCACGTCACGGCGAAGCTGCTCGGCCCGCCGCCGGCGAACGGCCCGGATGGTTCACCGCTGCCGCCGGGCGCGATCGAGGACGGCCGGCTCGACTTCGACTACCGCGGCCCGCTGTCGGACCTGCTCGGCTGGCTGGCCCGTCTGTCGCTCGACGAGCTGAAGATCGGTTCACTCGGGCTGACGGCGATCTACCGGAAGTATCACAGCTGAGGCGAACGGCCGGCGTAAGCCGGCTGGTGGGGCTGGAAGACACCAGCCGGCTTACGCCGGCCGTTCGCCGGGAGCGACGCATGACCCTGGTGTTGGTCCGCAAGCTGCTGCGGGACGTGCGTTGGCCGCTGTTGGCGGTGTGCGTCATCCTGTTCCTGTTCTCGGCGTTCTGGGTGAAGATCGCCCAGCGCGTGACGACCGAAATCGCTCCGTTCTTCCTGCTCATCGGCCAGGCCCAGGGGATCGGCAAGGAGGTGTTCGACGAGGTCGTCTTCAAGGGGCCGGGCAAGGTCTCGCAGGCGGTCATGGGCGGGGCCGACGTGCAGTTCGACCGGCCCAACGACTTCCTCGCGGTCGAACTCCTACACCCGGTGGTGGTGATCCTGGTGTCGCTGTGGGCGGTCAGCCGGGCCGCGTCGGCGATCTCCGGCGAGATCGACCGCGGGACGATGGAACTACTCCTCTCCCAGCCGGTGCCGCGGGGCCGGCTGGTCCTCGCGCATCTCATCGTGGACGCACTGGTCATCCCGGCCGTCGGCCTGAGCGTCGTCGGCGGGACGCAGCTCGGGCTGTGGGCGGTCGGACCGTTCGAGGTGAACTACGAGCCGCTGGAGCGGGCGATGGAGAAACAGCGGCAGGAGCGACGCATCCCCATGCTCATCAAGCTGCCGACCGGCCCGAAGCACCTGGACGTGTCGGCCGAGCGACAGGGGTGGGCGGTGTTGAACCTCGCTGGGCTGGCGTTCGCGGTCAGCGGGCTGTCGATGGCGGTCTCGGCGACCGGCCGCAGCCGGTGGCGGGCGCTCGGGGTGGCGGCGCTGGTCGTGGTGGTGATGTTCGTGGCGAACGTGATCGGCCAGCTCTGGGAGGACGCCGCGTTCGTCCGCCCGGCGACGGTCTTCTTCTACTACCAGCCGCAGCGGGTGTGGCTGGACGCCGTCTGGACCGTGGACCTCGGCGACGCCTGGGCCGGCGGCAAGCCCCTGGCGCGGGTGAACGTGCTCGCGGTCCTCTTCGGCGTCGGCGCGGCCGGATATCTCGTCGCGTGGCGTATCTTCACCCGCAGGGACCTGCCGGCACCGCTGTAATTAAAAGTTCAAAGTTGAGAGTTAAAAGTTCGGAACGGACTCGTTGAGCTATCCGAATGCCTGTCGTGCTTCGTTTATGAACTTTGAACTTTGAACTTTTAATTTCGAACTGCGGACGGTATCAGCCTCCTCTTATTCCGGACACGGGGGATCGCGTCTGGAGTCTGGGGGAGGTGCGGACCATGAGCCGGTTCCTGGTGCTGGCGGCCGCCGTCGCGGTCGCGTCCACGGTCGGTTGCGCGAACGCCCGGTACGTCCAGAAGATCGACAACGAGGGCGTGGTCGCCGTCCCGGCCAACTCTGACGCCTGGCCGAGCTACAACCGGACCAACGCCCTGAAGTTGATCGAGCAACACATCGGCCCGGCCTACGAGATCGTCGAGGAGCGAGAGATCAAGACCGGCACCGCGACCAGCAACGTGCAGAACACCACCAGCGAGCAGACGATCAACTCCGAGGTGCCGTTCCTGCCGGCCGAGAAGCAGACGACCACGACCACGACCACCGCCCAGGACCTCACCGAGTACCACATCCACTACCGCCGCAAGGCCGGCGGGCTGACCGGGTTCCCGGGGACGACACCCGCGACCGCCGTCGCGCCGGCCGGCGGCATGGCCCCGGCGGCGAGTGGGGTGGTACCGGCCGTCCACACCCAGGCCAGCCCCGCCCCGGCGGGCGCCGCGATGCCGCCGACGCCGACCCCGGCCGGCGCGCTGCCGCCGCCGGACATGAACGGCGTCGGGCTGAAGTGAAGGAGCTGTCACTGACCCGGCCGGTCGGCCCCGAAGCAGACACGAGACACGGGATACGAGACACGAGAGAAAACCGACCTCTCGTGTCTCGTGTCTCGTGTCTCGTGTCTCGTGTCTCGTATCCCGTGTCTCTAACTTCAGCCGCCGGCCAGCCGGAGGCCGATCGGCAGGGACTCGCCGAACAGGCGGCTCTGCTCGTCGCCCTCCGGCTCGACCACTTCCTCGACCATCCGCGGCCAGCCGGCCGGTACCTGTGCGGACCGCAGTAACTGCGCGACGCCGTGGCGGTGCTCGTCGCTGACGTCCACGCCGCGCAGGCCCGTCCGCTTCGCCAGCTCGGCCAGGCAGAAGCCCCACCCCAGCCGCTCGGACTCGTTCGCCGGCGTGAAGTCGAGTAGTGCGTCGATCCACTGTTCGGCGGTTTCGTGGTGGACCAGGGTGTTCAGCGGGCCGTAGAACTGCCGCCGGGTGCCGAGCCGGGTCAGCGCCCAGAAGGCGTAGTGCGGCACCGGCCCGCGGCGGACCTGGGCGAGCAACTCCTCGCCGAGCGCCTGCTTGGTCCGTGTGTCGAGCCGTTCCAGCGATGCGGCGGCGCGCCACATCTCGGTCAGTTCGTTCGCCCCCGGCCGCGGGGCCGGCTTGCCCTTCGTCGGCAACAGCACCAGCCGCAGTCGCGCCCAGAGCGTCTGTTGCAGCGCGGTGTTCAATCCACCGGCGGCGCGGCGCCACATGATCCAGTAGTCGGCTCCGCCCTCGGCCCCGCCGGCCGCGGCCCCGGTGGTGATGAGCTTCCAAAGTGCTTCGACCCGGTAGCGGTCGAGCGGGTCGCCGAACCCCGGCCGCAGACAGAACCCGGCGAGGTTGTACCACCGCGACAGGTGCGCCGGCGACCGTGCCCGCTTCTCGCCGGCCTCGGTGAGGAAGTCCCACAGCCGGCGGCACAGCCCGCTGGGCCAGTCGAGCCGACCGGCTTCGAGCGTTGCCTCCAGCGCCTTGGGCAATTCCGGCGGGGTCGGCGCCGCCGCGGTGAAGCAGCCACGGATCAGCGCGCCGGCCGCCTGGACCTTGTCCTCCGGGAAGACGTCCACCACCCCCGCCCGGCCGGTCGCGTTGTCATCCGGCTCCGGGGCGTCGCGGACCACGTCGCGGACGTTGAACTCCAGCCGCCAGCGGTTCCCCTCGCGGGAGACGCAGTATAGCTCCAGCGTGCCGATCTCGGTACACTTCGCCGCCAGCGTCACCGGCACCCGTTTCGCCCCGGCACGCTTCCCACCCCTCAACACCGTGTGCAGCGGCGGGAGTTGAAGTAACTGCTTCGGCGAGAGTTCCAGCACGTCGCCGGCCTTGTCGTCGCGGACGGTGGACGTGAACAGCGGGAACAGCACCGGCTGGCCGATCTGCAACTCCAACTCCGGCTCCGGCAACGCGACCTCTTCCCCCTCCTGCAAATGCCGCGGCACGACGCACAGAACCGGAGATCGGGTATGTCGGGGATCGGGTATCGGGTGTGGTGTCCCCTCGATACCCGACATCCCCGACACCCGATCCCCGCTCTCGATCCCGAGGTAGTACGACCGCGGGATGCCGCCGCCGATTCGCCGGCCGCCGGACTGCTTGAGCCACCCGAGGTACGCCGCCCCCCACGCCACCGCCAGGTCCAGCGACGGGTTGGTCAGCACCAGCGGATGCCACTTTGCGCCGTACCAGCCGCGCATGACCTCGACGACGCGGTCCCGGAGCACCTTCGGGGTGAAGACGCCGCCGTTGAAGAGGATCGCGTCCGGCGCCTCGCCGTGCGTCAGTTGCTGCCGCAGGAATGCCGCCAGGTGCTTCGTGACCGACGGGTCCGCGACGTAGGGCAGGCCCATCTCCTGCAACCCCGCCCGCGCCGCGCGTGCCGGCTCGGCGTCGTACGGCACCGCCGGGAAGAAGCCTTCGAAGATCGCCTGCCGCACGTCGTCCGCGGTGATGTTCACCGATACCGTACCGGCGACCACGCCGCGGCCCTTGCCGACGACAGTGACCGGGAACGACGCCGGCGGGCTCTCGGAGAGCAGCGCCTCCTTGGCCTGCCGGCACGCCTGCACCAGCGCCCCGAACTGCGCCGCGTCGAGCCGACCGGACGGCAGCTTGGCCTCGACCGCCTTCGCCAGCGCCAGGTCCATGTTGTCGCCGCCCAGCAGCAGGTGGTCGCCGACCGCGTCGCGGGCGAAGGTGATCTCCCCTTCTTCCTCGCCGGCCCGGATCAGGCTGAAGTCGCTGGTCCCGCCGCCGACGTCCACCACCACGCAGCGCATCCCCGGCTTGAGCTTCGCCGCTTCTTGCGCGGTGTGCGTCCCGATCCAGGCGTAGAACGCCGCCTGCGGCTCCTCCACCAGCGAGACGTGCTTGAGGCCCGCCTGCTTCGCCGCCTCGGCGGTGAGGTTGCGGGCCACGTCGTCGAACGACGCCGGCACGGTCAGCACCACCGGCAACTCTTCGAGCCGGTCCTCGGGCTTGCGGCCGGGGGCGGCGTTCCAGGCGTCCACCATGTGCTTGAGGTATTTCGCCGACGCCTCCAGCGGCGACAGCCGGGGCACGTCTGGCGGCGCGCCCCACGGCAGCAGCGGCGCGGTGCGGTCCACGCCCGGGTGGCACAGCCACGACTTGGCCGACGACACGAGCCGCCCCGGCACCCGCGCCCCGTGGTTGCGGGCGAACGCGCCGACGGCCTCGGCCGCGTCCTTGTTCCACGGCAGTGCCACGGCCCCCGGCGGCAGGTCGTGCGGGCCGGGGAGGTACAAGAACGACGGCAGCAGCGGCCGCGGCGCCACCTCGCCGGCGGCGACGAGTTGCGGCACCTCGAAGGTGTGCAGCTTCACCCGGCCGCCCTTGATCTTGGACTGGGCGTCCGCGTAGGCGAGGGCGGAGTTGGTGGTGCCGAGGTCAATGCCGACCAGAAAGCGGGCCATAGTCTTCAAGTCCTCAAGTCGTCAGGTCGTCAGGTCGAAACCACCAGGGCGGGTTCGTTCCCGACCTGATGACTTGAAGACTTGACGACCTGACGACTAAGCTTTTGCCATGCCACCCGTTGTTTTAGGACTGGACATCGGCGGGGCGAACCTGAAGGCGGCGACCGCCGACAAGCGGGCCGTCTCGGTGCCGTTCCCGCTCTGGAAGCAACCGGACAAGTTACTGACGGCTCTCGCCGAGCTGGTCGGGCAGTTCCCGGATGTAGAGGAGTTCGCCGTCACGATGACCGGCGAGCTGTGCGACTGCTAC
>DATLIF010000215.1:0-3902 GCA_035539575.1 Fimbriiglobus sp.
GCCCCGGGTCCGTCTGGGGGTGGAGGGGCTGGAGGACCGCTGGGTGCCGTCCACCTTCCCAGTCCTCAACAACCTCGACGACGGCAGCGTCGGTAGCCTGCGCTGGGCGGTCGTTCAGGCGAATTCGACCGCGGGGGTCGACGAGATCGTCTTTGACAGCGGCGTGTTCAGCACACTGCAGACGATCACCCTGGGTGGCACCCAGCTTGCGCTGACCGACACGGCCGGAGCAACGACAATCACGGGCCCGAACAAGGGAGTGACGGTCGATGGCGGCGGTCTGAGCCGGGTGTTCCAGGTCGATGCAATGGTCTCGGCGTCGATCTCGGGGCTGACGATCTCCGGCGGCAACGCCGGCTACGATTACGGCGGCGGCCTGTTCATCCGTGGCACGGCCACGCTGACCAACTGCACCGTCAGCGGCAACTCGGCCGGCTTCGCCGGCGGTGGCCTGGCCACCGGAAGCTATTTCAACCAGGGAGGCACGGCCACGCTGACCAACTGCACCGTCAGCGGCAACTCCGGCGGCGGCCTGTTCACCTACTTCGGCACGGCCATACTGACCAACACAATTGTCGCCGGCAATCAGTTCGGTGACGTGTCCGGCGCGCTCGCAGCGGCGAGCACCAATAACCTGATCGGCGGCAACCCGTTCCTTGCTCCCCTTGGCAGTTACGGTGGCACGGGCCAGACGATGGCCCTTCTGCCCGGCAGCCCGGCCATTAACGCCGGAACCAGCGGCGCAGGCATCCCCACCACCGACCAGCGCGGTATGAGCCGGGACGGCGGCGTCGACATCGGCGCCTTCGAGAGCCAGGGCTTCCAGTTCGCGGTCGCTCCCGGCAGCACGCCGCAGACTGCGGACATCGGCACGGCGTTCGCTCACCCGTTGGCCGTGAGCGTGACGGCCAACAACCCGATCGAGCCGGTCGACGGCGGCGGCGGCATCAGCTTCGTCGCCCACCCCGCGGCCAACGGCGCCACGGCGATCCTGTCGGCTACTTCGCCCGCCATTTCGGGCGGCCAGGCCGCCGTTACCGCCGTGCCCATCAACGTTCTGGGCAGCTACACCGTCGCTGTCACCTTCCCGGGTTCGTCCGCCTCGCTCAGTCTGACGAACGCGGGCGCAGTCTTCACGAAATTGGTCGTGAACACGACGAGCGATTCTCTCACCCCGGGCGCCGGCCTCTTGAGCCTGCGGGAGGCTATCACCTTCAACAACTACTCCCCGACGGGGAACGCGCCCATCACCTTCGACCGGACTGTCTTCGCCACGCCGAAGACGATCACCCTGACGGGGAGCCAACTCGAGCTGAGCAACACGAGCGGGCCGGTGTCGATCACCGGCCCGAGGGCGGGCGTGACGGTCAGCGGCGGCGGTCTGAGCCGGGTGCTCCAGGTCGACGCGCTGGTCACCGCGTCCGTCTCGGGGCTGACGATCACCGGCGGGAACGCGGGCTTGTACGACAGCGGCGGCGGCGTGCTCAACTTCGGCACGCTCACGCTGACCAGCTGCACCGTCAGCGGCAACGCCGCCGGGCCGACCGGTTTCAGTTACTACGGCGGCGGCAACGGCGGCGGCGTGGCGAACTTTGGCACCCTCGGCATGACCAACTGCGCCGTCACGGGCAACTCCGCCCGCGCGGGCTACTTCGCCTTTGGCGGTGCCTCCGGCGGCGGACTCTACAACATCGGCACGGCCACGCTGACCAACTGCACGGTCAGCGGTAACTCCGCCGGCGGGAGCTTTTTCGGCGGGGGCGGTGGTGGCATCGCCAACATTGGTTCCTTCTTCGCGCCCGGTGCGACGCTGGCACTGACCAACTGCACCATCAGCGGCAATACGGCGAAGTCGGGCGGCGGGCTTTACAACGGCGCCACGGCCACACTGACCAACTGCGCCGTCCGCGACAACGTCGCCAGCTCCTACTCCGGCGGCGGGGTCTTGACCGGGCACCTATTCAACGGCACTGCTACGACCTTGCTGACCGGCTGCACCGTCAGCGGCAACTCCTCCGGCCTGAACGGCGGCGGCGTGGCGAACTATGCAGCCACCACTCTCACCAACTGCACCGTCAGCGGCAACACCGCCCTCAGTGGAGGCGGACTGTTCGGCTCTTCCACTCCGATAAACAGCTACCAGGCGGGCATGCTCACGCTGACCCAGTGCACCGTCAGCGGCAACACCGCCCTCAGTGGTGGAGGCGTTTTCACCCAGGGCGGGGCCGTCGGGTTCTACGACTTTTACACCGGTGAATGGGTCGTCGTCGGGCAGGACGCGTTCACCTACCTGACCAACTGCACGGTCAGCGGCAACATCGCCACCGGTGCCGGCGGCGGCCTGGCCACCGACGGTCTCGGCACGACCACGGCGGTCAACACCGCAATCAGCGGCAACACGGCCGGCACCGGCGGCGGCCTTTTCACCGGTGGCTTCACCTTCATCGACACCACCTTCACCGGTACGACCAGCCTGACCAACTGCACGGTCAGCGGCAACACCGCCGCCGGTGCCGGCGGCGGCCTGGTGAACACCGCGCTGGGTACGACCACGGTGACGCGAACCACCGTCAAGGACAACTCGGCCGACGCCGGCGGCGGCATCGCCAACGAGGGCACGCTGACCATCGCCTCCAGCAACGTCAGCAACAACCGGGCGACGTCCAAGGGGGGTGGCGTCAGCACGACCGCGGGCAGCGTGACGATCACCGACTCCGCCATCAACGCCAACCAGGTCATCTCGTCGGGCCTCGCCCTGGGCGGCGGGATCGCCTGCGAGAACAGCGTCCTGTCGCTGACCGACTGCACGGTCAACGCCAACGAGGCGAACGGGACCACGGCCCAGGGCGGCGGCATCTACGCGCTCGACAGCGCCGTGGACGTGCGGAACAGCACGATCAACGGCAACAAGGTGAACGGCAGCGAGCGGGGCGAGGGCGGCGGGATCTACAGCTACGACTGCGTCCTGACCCTCGTGGGCAGTAACGTGAAGGGCAACAAGGCCACGACCGCCTTCGACGACGTCTTCGACGGCCCGTGAGGGCCTCACGGTCGGGGCAACCCATCGACAACCGGGCGGGGGATTCGGTCCCCCGCCCGGTTGCTTTGCTGCGCGGCCCGTCAGTCTGGCCGGGGTTCGGTAGTCCGAGCAGGGGCCGCCAGCGACTCCCGCCCGAGGACTTGTGGCGACCGGCACGCCCGCGGGTGAGAATGGCCGGGTATGCTGCGGCGGCACCCCCGAGGAACTGTGTTCCATTTTCCCTGTCCAGCCCGACGGCCGGTCGGGAGGTTAGACTTTATTGCCCCGGGGTTCGCCATCATGAGCGAGTCCGACGACCTCCGGCTGGTCGAACGGGCGCGGGACGGCGACGCCGCGGCCGCCGGCGAAGCCCTGGCCCGGCACCGGGCCCGGCTGCGGCGGATGGTCGAGGCCCGGCTCGACCGCCGGGTCCGCGGCCGGGTCGACCCGTCCGACGTCCTCCAGGACGGGCTGGTAGACGCCGTCGCCCGGCTCCCGGGGTACCTGGCCGACACGCGGCTGCCGCTGTTCCTGTGGCTGCGGCTGGTGGTCGGGGAGCGGCTGGCCAAGACCCACCGGGACCACCTCGGGGCCCAGGTCCGGGACGCCGGCCGGGAGGTGTCGCTGTACCGCGGGCCGATGCCGGCCGCGTCCAGCGCCGCCCTGGCCGCCCACCTGCTCGGGAAGGAGACGTCCCCGACCCAGGCCGTCGTCCGGGCCGAGCGGCTGGTCCGGCTGCAGGAGGCCCTGAACGCCCTCGACCCCCTGGACCGGGAGATCCTGTCCCTGCGGCACTTCGAGGAGCTGACCCACGCCGAGGCCGCCCGCGTCCTGGACATCCAGGAGGCGGCGGCCGCCAAACGCTACGTCCGCGCCCTCAAGC
>DATLIF010000216.1:0-3098 GCA_035539575.1 Fimbriiglobus sp.
TGCGGTCCTCGACTTCGAAGACGTGAAACAAAGGCAACTGGCAATCCGCTTCGCCACGCATGATTGACTCTCCATCCGTGATGGAGAGAGGTTAGCGCTCCAAAAACTCCATGCAACAGGGGTTTCTCAGCAGACTGCTAGGCCGTGTGGACAGTTTACGGGTGCCGCAGCACCACCAGGACCGCAGCCAGATGAACGAATGCCGCGTAGCACGCATCGAGCTTGTCGTACCGGGTGGCCACCCGCCGGTACTGCTTGACCTTGTTCCAGAACCGCTCCACCACGTTGCGTCCCCGGTACAACGCCCGGCTGTACCGTCGCTTCGTCGTCCGGCACCCCAGCGGTGGGATCACCACCCGGGCCCGCAACCGGCGGACCAACGCGACGATGGCGTCGCTGTCGTACCCCTTGTCGGCCACCACCACCCGCACCTGCCCCCGCTTGGCCCCGGCCAGCAACTCGGCCGCCTGCGGGGCGTCGCCGGCCTGCCCCGGCGTCAGCTTCAACACCACCGGGTGCCCCCGCCCGGTCACCCCCGCGTGGGCCTTCGTCCCGAACCCGCCGCGGCTACGCCCGAGGGCCTGCGGACCGTTTTTTTTAGCGCCCCCGCGGCATGGGGGTGGGCCCGGACGACGGTCGAGTCGAGCACCAGGGTGGACACGTCCGGGTCGCGGACGGTCCTGAGGACCTGGCCCCCGACTCCGGCCGCCGCCCACCGCCGCAACCGCCGCCAGACGCTATTCCACCGACCGAGCCGACGGGGCAGGTCACGCCACGGGGCGCCGGTGCGGGCGATCCAGAGGACCGCGTTGACGAACTTCCGGTTATCGGTCTTCGGGCCGCGCCGGGGGAGGAGTCCCTTGATCCGGCGCCAGTCGGCCCCGCTGATCGTATGTCGTGCCATCGCATCACCCTCCGAACGATTGGAGGAGCGGAAGGGCACGACGGATTCTGTCCACACGGCCTAGCGATCACGTGCAGCATGAGCCGGGTCGCCCAGTGCGGGGACAACGCTCCGGTCGAGAGTTTCTTCGCCAGCCTCAAGCGGGAACTCGGGGCCGAGGTGCTCGATACCCAGGACCAGACCCGGGTCGCGATCTTCGAGTACCTGGAGGCGTTCTACAGCCGGGTCCGCCGGCACTCGTCGCTGGGGTTTGTACCCCCCGGAGGAGTTAGTGCAGACGTACCACCAGACCCACCGTAAACTTCGTGTCCACTTTTCTTGGGGAAGATCACACCGGAGTCATTCGCCGGGCTTGGGGTCGTCGTAGCCGGCCGGGCCGGTACCGCGGGGGGTGGGCGGCGGCGGGGTGACGCCCGCGGCGCGCATCACCCGGTGGATCGCGTCCACCGTCTCGGCGGAGGGCTTGAAGTTGCCCGGGCGGAACCCTTCGGCGATCACCAGCGGGGTCCAGCCGTACTTGTTCTTCCGGTTCCAGATGTCGATCTTCGCACCCCTGTCGGCGAGCAACTGAACCATCTTCGGCAGGCTCTTGTAGGTGGCGCCGTGCATGGCCGTTTCGCCGTTCTGGTCCACGGTGTTCACGTTCGCCTTGAGTTTCAGAAGGTACTCGACGGCGGCGAGCGCCTCGGGTTCGGTCCCCGCTTCCTCATCGGGCGCGAGCGTGCCGATGCCGGCAGCAGCCATCAGTGGTGTGCAACCGTCCTTGTTCGCCAGCAGCGGGTCGGCACCCAGCTCGACCAGCAGTTTCATGTACGGCAGGTCCGCCGTCCTGGACGCCAGCAGGAAGGCCGTCGTGCCGGTCATGGTGAGCCGGCCGCGCCCGGACGCCCCCTTCGTCAGCCGCGCGTTCACGTCGGCGCCGTGCGTCACCAGCTTGCGGGCGAATTGCAGGCTGGTCAACTCGCCGGACCCGGTCGGCGGCGGCTGGCCGTCGGCATCGTCGCCGCGGTTCGGCTTGCGGACCCAGGTCAGCGTGTGCAACGGGGTGAACCCGGACCGCTGGTCGTTCGGGTCCGCGCCGGCCTTCAGCAGTTCCACGGCGAGTTCGAAGTGGCCGTTCTCGACCGCCAGGATCAGCGCGCCCACGCCGTTGCCCGGCGCTGTGCCGCCCGCCTTCTTCTCGGTCCGGATGGCCTCGTTCGCGTCCACCCCGGCCTTGAGCAACGCCCGGACGACCTCGACGCGGCCCTCGCGGGCGGCAAAGAACATCGGGGTGAATCCGGACTTCAGCCGCGCCCCGACGTCCGCGCCCGACCCGATGAGCAACTCGGCGACGGCGGCGTGGCCGTCGGCGGCGGCCCACATCAGCGCGGTCTGGCCCTTGCGGTCCGCCGCGTCCACCTTCGCACCGGCGTCGAGCAGCGCCCCGACGGGTCCGACGCGGCCGGTGCGGGCGGCGGTCATCAGCGCGGTCTCGCCGCCACGTGACGCGGTGTTGGGGTCCGCACCCGCGGCGAGCAGCGCCCGGACCAGGTCCGCGTTGCCGTTCGTGCAGGCCAGCGAGAGCGGCGCGACGCCGTACCGGTTCGCGGTCTTCGCGCTCGCGCCGGCCGCGAGCAGGAGTTTGGCTGTGTCCAGGTTGTCGTGGTACGCGGCCCAGTGGAGCGCGGTCATGCCGTCCACCTGGGCGGCGTTTGCGTCGGCACGTCCTCTCAGAAGTGTGCGGACGCGCGGCCAGTCGGCCTTCTCGGCCGCGTCGGCGAGCGGCGCGTCAGCCGGCGGCCCTGCCGCGATCAGGCAGGGCACGACCACCAGCGCGACGAGTCGAAACCGGATGCCAGAGTTACTGTGACGGGCCACGGGTCACATCCCCAGCGGTTCGAACAGGCCGTCCACCTGGCCGTTACTGTCGGCGAACTTGTCGAGACGGACACCGACCTTGTCGAGCAGCGTCAGGTGCAGGTTGGCGAGGGGGGTGGGCCTGTGGAATCGGATGTGCCGCCCACCCTTCATGCCGCCGGCCGCGCCGCCCGCGACGAGGATCGGCAGGTTGACGTGATCGTGGACGTTCGGGTTGCCCATGCCGCTGCCGTAGAGCAGTAGCGAGTGGTCGAGGAGCGTGCCGTCGCCCTCGCGCGTGGCCCGCAGCTTCGCCAGGAACTCCGCGAACAGCGACACGTGGAAGCGGTTGATG
>DATLIF010000217.1:0-7891 GCA_035539575.1 Fimbriiglobus sp.
CCCCTCTCCCCAGCGGGGAGAGGGGAGAACGACATCAGGAGGTCCCATGCCCCGCTGCCTCGCTCCCTTGGCTGTTGTCCTGTTTGTTAGCCTCGCACCCGCCCAGGACAACGGCGGCAAGCGCGCCGTCACCCCGGACGACTACTTCTCGCTGGCCCTCGTCACCGAACTGGCCGTCTCGCCCAACGGCGAGCAGGTCGCCTACCCCGAGGCCCGCTGGCACCAGCCCACCGACGACCGCAAGGCCGACCTGTGGGTCGTCCCGACCGACGGCAAGGGCAAGCCGGTCCGCCTCACCTCCGATCGCGCCAACGAGCGCCACCCGCGGTGGGCCGCCGACGGCAAGTCGGTCTACGTCCTCGCCAACCGCAAGCGCGAGGCCGAGAAGAAGCCGCCCTACGACGGCACCGCCCAGGTCTGGCAGGTCGCTCTCGACGGCAGTGACCCCAAACCCGTCACCCGCGTCGAGGGCGGCGTCTCCGGGTTCGACTACGCCGCGAAGGCCGACGAACTCTTCTACAGCGTGGACGCCACCGCGACCGACGAAGACGCGTTCACCAAACTGCGCACCACCTACAAGGCGGAGTACGGCCACGGCACCCGCAAGGTGTCCGAGGTGTACCGGATCGACCTCGACACCTGGCGCGCCGAGAAGGTGATCGCCGAGAAGAAGTACGTCCGCGAGTTCGCCGTGACGGCGGACGGCAAGCGGGTGGCGATGATCGCCGCCCCGGACGACACGGTCATCAAGTCCGAAGGTAAGTCCCGGGTCGAGGTGTGGGACGCGGAGTCGAAGAAGGTCTCGCCGACCGACGAGACGTGGCGCAAGTCGGCCGGCTCGCCGTACCCGTGGCTGGAGTCGCTGGCGTGGTCACCGGACGGCTACCGGCTGGCGTACTGCACCATCTTCGACGCCCACCCGGCGGAGGTGATCGTCAACGAATTCAAGGACGGCAAGTGGGCCGGCACCCGGATGAAGCGGCGCGAGGGCGTCCACGTCCGCGGCTACGGCAGCCCGCTGAAGTGGCGCGACGACCAGACGCTCGGCTACCTCGGCGAGAAGGCCGGGCAGGTGTCGGTGTACGGGTACGGGGCGGAGACGAACGACACCCTCGGCGTCCCCCGCAAGGACGGGGTCGTCTCGGCGTTCGACCTCGGCCCGACGCCGGCGTCGCCCGCCGTCACCCTGGAGGGCGGGCCGACAGAGTTCCCGGACCTCTACCTCCGCGGCCCGGAGGCGAAGAAGCTCACCAACCTCAACCCGCAGGCCGCAGAGTGGAAGCTGCCGACGGTCAAGCACGTCACCTGGAAGACGTCCGACGGCGTCGAGGTCGGCGGCGTGCTGGAGCTACCGCCGGACCGCAAGGAGGGGGAGAAGCTGCCGCTGGTGGTCGCCATCCACGGCGGGCCGACCACGTCCACCAAGAACGAACTGTCCTTCGACCCGCACAACGGCCGGCTGTACTTCGCGGCCAAGGGGTACGCGGTGCTGTTGCCGAACTACCGCGGCTCGACCGGCTACGGCGACAAGTTCCTGACCGACCTCATCGGCCACGAGAACGAAATCGACGTGAAGGACATCCTGGCCGGCGTGAAATCCCTGATCGAGCAGGGCGTCGCGGACCCGGAGCGGGTGGCGGTGATGGGCTGGAGCAACGGCGGCTACCTGACCAACTGCCTGATCGCGGTGAAGGACCCGCCGGTGAAGTTCAAGGCGGCCAGCAGCGGCGCGGGCATCCTGGATGCCGAGGCGCAGTGGGGCTTCAACGACGAGCCGGCGTACATGATGGTGTTCAAGAAGGGGCTGCCGTGGGAGACGCCGGAGGCGTACCGCAAGGCGTCGCCGACCTACGGGCTGGGCAACGTGACGACCCCGACCCTGATCCACGTCGGAGGCAACGACGAGCGCTGCCCGCCGGGCCATAGCCGCATGCTCTACCGGGCGCTGAAGGAGTACGTGAAGGTGCCGACCGAACTGGTGGTGTACCCGAACCAGCCGCACGGCCTGGGGACGTACTCGTTCCGCAAGGGAAAGATGGAGTGGGACCTCGCGTGGTTCGACAAGTACGTGCTGGGGAAGAAGTGACCCGTTGGAGTCGCGGCCGGTAGGGTGGGTCAAGCGAGTCTTCGAGCGCCCACCCACCAAAGCGTCCGACCTGATTAATATACTGATGTATATTTCAGTGGTGGGAGGGACGACTGGTTGCATTGTCGAAATCCTTCCTGAGCGGGGGGCGTAAGCCCCCTGAGGGCCGAGCGCTCAGGGGGCTTACGCCCCCCGCTCAGGGGCTAAACACCGAGGACATCGACAGAGCAACGACTGGTCAGCTTTTGACCACCCAGGGCGCCACATTGGCATGTATAGAAAGTGGCGCTCTGGCGCTCTGACCCCTTCGGTTGAGGTGTGGCATTGAAAGACGGCGGCAAGAATGCCAAATCGGCACACCTGCGAAGTGGCACTCTGGCACCCTTGCCCGCCAGGGGGCCTCTCCCCGGACCCCGCGGCCGACCGTATCAATCGAGTATCCTACTCCCCGCCATCCCGGGACCCGGCCATGAGCATTCTGGTTGACAAGAACACCAAGGTCATCTGCCAGGGGATCACCGGCTCGGCCGGCAGCTTCCACACCGACCAGTGCCTGCTCTATGGCAGCCAGTTCGTCGGCGGCGTCACCCCGAAGCGCGGCGGCCAGACCTGGACCGGCAAGGAGTCCGGCAAGACGCTACCCGTGTTCAACACGGTCGCGGAGGCGGTGCAGAAGACCGGGGCGGACGCGACCATGATCTTCGTCCCGGCCTCCGGCGCCGCTGACGCGATCATGGAGGCCGCCGACGCCGGCATCAAGGTGATCGTCGCCATCACCGAGGGCATCCCGGTGCTGGACATGGCGAAGGCCAAGCGGTTCGTGCAATCGAAGCCGGGCGTGCGGTTGATCGGCCCGAACTGCCCCGGCGTCATCACCCCCGGCCAGTGCAAGATCGGCATCATGCCCGGCTACATCCACAAGCCGGTGGAGCCAGGCAAAGCGGGCATCGGCATCATCAGCCGGTCCGGGACGCTGACCTACGAGGCGGTCTGGCAGCTCACCAACATGGGCTACGCGCAATCGACCTGCGTCGGGATCGGCGGCGACCCGATCATCGGGACGACGCAGATCGAGCTGTTGGAGCTGTTCGAGAAGGACCCGGGGACCGAGGCGGTCCTGATGATCGGGGAGATCGGCGGCACCGCGGAGGAGCAGGCGGCCGAGTACATCGTGAAGCACGTCAGGAAGCCGGTGGCGGCGTTCATCGCCGGTCAGACCGCGCCGCCGGGCCGGCGGATGGGCCACGCGGGTGCGATCATCTCAGGCGGTAGCGGCTCCGCTGCGGACAAGATCGCGGCGCTACGCGCGGCGAAGATCGAGGTCGCCCCGACCCCGGCCGACCTGGGAACGACAGTCCAGAAGGCGGTCGCGGCGAAGAGGTGAGCGGACGGGACGTAATTGGAGCACGGAATGGCCGCGTTACCTGACGGCGGGGTGGGTCGCGCCGAGCGGCTGCTCCGCCGACGGTTCCTCGGGCTGTTGATCGTCCTGGGGCTGCTCTTCGTCGCCTACCCGATGCTCCGCGGCGACGCCGGCGGGCGAATGCTGTACGACGCGTTGCTCGTCGTTGTATTTCTGATCGCGTTTACGATCGTGTTCACGAGGGCACGCCATCGGATCGTTGGTGTGTTGCTGGCGGTCCCCACCGTGGCCGGCGTGTTGACCGGCTACGTACTCCCCGGGCTGCCCCGGGCCCCCGTCGTCATGGTCACGCACGGGTTCGCCGCCCTGTTCCTCGGGTTCACCGTTGTGGTCATTCTGCGGACAGTCTATCGGGAACGACAGGTGTCCCTGGACGGCATCTACGGGGCCATCTGTGGATACCTGCTGATCGGGGTAGCTTTCGGCCACGTCTACTCCCTCATCGAGCAGGCCTCCCCGGGGTCCTTCCACCTATCCGACGAACTGGCCCCCGAACTTCAAGACCCGGGCCGGACGCACTTCGTGTTCACATACTTCAGTGTCGTCACCTTGATGGGGGCCGGATTCGGGGACATCACCCCCGGGTCCGGGACTGCACGAGGGGTGGTGGTGATCGAGATGGTCGTCGGGTTGTTCTACGTTGCCGTCCTGATCGCCGACCTGCTCAGTAAGCGGGTGTCCCAGGTCCTCGCCGAGCAGCATCCGAACCCGTCGCCCTGAATCCCCCAGCCGGTACTGTCGGGGCGAACGCCTGTGTGCCCGGCGGCCTTAGGCTGACGAACCCCGCATCGACCCGGCCCAGGAATTCCTCGCTGGGCCTATGCGACTCATGTGACGGATCAAGGTCGGGAAGCCCTTCGACCTCGGCGATGTCTGACCTGTCCGAAATTCCTGCCGTCACACCTTCGCCGACCGGAATCGCTTTTTCGAGTCTACCGGTCGGGCTTTTTTTGCGGGCGGTTTTCTGGCATTAGCCCCTCGACAAGAGCCGGGACGGCGTCCATACTCGATGACGTCGCCGATCCCCCTCTCCTCCGGCGACCGCCCAACCGGATCTCGGCCGGGATCGCCCGACCCCTTCGGGGTCGCCCCGGCCATGCGTGGTTATCCCCTGTTCCCCCTATCCCCGGGTAGTCTCATGAGCGACCTCACTCCCCCGAGCGCGCACGGCCGACCGCCCACCCCGCTGACTGACACCGAGACCCGCGCCGCCCTGCGGGCGGTCGGCCACATCCTGGAGTTGGCCCGCGACGAGGTCGGTCGGTTCGCCAAGGCCGACAAGCTCACCGACGTCCTCGCCTCCGCCGGCGCCCTGCCCGAGATGCTCACCCGCCCAGCCGTCTTCCGCGAGCGCTTCCGGCCGACGCTGGAGCGGCTCGTCCGCCGCTACGGCGAATTCGCCGCAGTCCTCTCCGAGTTCGACCGCACCACCACGCCGCCGCGGCGGCCCCGCCCGCGCAAGTCCCAGTACGACGACCTGTGGATCGACTGCGGGGCCGGCGACTGACGCCGCTCATTCGGAGCCCGGAGCGTGAGCGAGGGCCGTCTCTTGATAAAAGAGACGGCCCTCGCTCACGCTCCGGTACTCATCGCGCTCGCACGCCGGGCTGCCAGTGGACGCCGCGGACCGCGTCCACCGCCCAGCACCCGCGCACGTGCGGCCCGCCGCCGCGGCAATGGTCTAGTAACTGGGCGTTGTCGCAGCCGGCCTCCTCCAGCGAGTCGGCCAGAATCGGCAGCCGGTCGAACGTCCCGTCCGTGGCGATCCCCTCCGTAAGACCTGTCACGATGTCCGTCCGCCAGCCCGCCTTGAAGGCGACCGGCGCGAACGGGTAGCCGAACACGTCGCGGATCAGGTCCGGCCGCGGGTCGGGCGGGTCGTCGTCGCCGACCTCGTGCCACTCCGGCATCCGGGTGGCGAACTCCTCCAGCGGAATCACCACGTCCGGGACGAACAGCAGCCCCTTCTCGACGGCCGGGATGTCCACCGGGTCGGCCGTGGCACAGACCGCGACCCGGGCCGCGAACTGCGCCCGTAGCGTCTCCGCGAACGGTGCCGCCAGGTCCGACGGCCACCGGCTCGACCACTCCCCCGCCCCGGCAGCCTTCACCCGGCGGTCGAACTCTGAACGGCACTCCGCCTCCGTTCGCTCCCGCGCTCGCTCCGCCGCAGCGAACACCTTCTCGGCCGCGGTGCGTGCCGCGGTCAGTTGTCGCGCCGTCGCGTGCCGCTCGGCGAACCGCTCGGCGACCTCGACTGACGTTCGGCTGCGGTCGTCCGGCATCACGCCCCAGCCCTGCCGCGCCGCCGCGCACAGGAGCAGCCGCAACTTCCGCTGCGCCCCGACCGCCTTCGTGTAGCGGTGGTCCGGGAACAGCGGGACGAGCAAGTCTTGCCAGCGGTCGGCGGCGAACCACTCCTTCTCACCCAGCGGCTTGCGGGCCATCGTGCGCTCCCGGGGTCGGCGGCTCCCCTTGAGTCGGTTCGGCCGTCGGGAGTATAACCGGTCCGTCCGACTCAGGAGGTTCCCGATGTCATCCGCCACAGTCCAGCCGGCCACCTACGGCCACGACGCGTCGTTCCCGCGGTTCTCGGTCGCTCGCTACCAGAAGATGATCGAGACCGGCGTCCTCGACGTGAATGACCGGGTCGAGTTGCTGGAAAACTACATGGTACTGAAGATGGCCCGCAATCCGCTCCACGATTCGACCATCCAGCGGAGTCAACGGGTTCTGTTCCAGATCGTGCCGAACGGGTGGGACGTCCGGATTCAGTCCGCAGTCGCTCTGGCCGACAGTCAACCGGAACCTGACTTCGCCTTCGTCCGGGGTACGGGGGCGGACTACGAGACTCGCCACCCCGGACCGGTTGACGTCGGGCTGCTCATCGAGGTCGCGGACTCATCTCTACTCCGGGACCGCCAGGACAAGACTCGCATCTACGCCCGCGCGGGCATCCCGGTCTACTGGGTGGTGAACCTGGTGGACCGCAAGGTGGAAGTGTTCTCGGATCCGGACCAAGCGGCGAACCCGCCAGCGTACCGATCACGACAGGCATACGGTCCCGGCGATCAGGTGCCGCTGGTGCTCGACGGCGCGGCGGTCGGGTCGGTGCCGGCCGCCGACCTGCTGCCGTAGGTCACGGCCCGGCCGGGGCCGGCTGCTCGGTCGCCGGGGCCTCCGGCTTCGGCTGGCTCGGCGTCAGGAAGGCGTGGACCAGCAGCATCCCCGCCCCGACCACCAGGCAGCAGTCGGCCACGTTGAACACCGGCCAGTCGATCTTGTAGAAGTGCAGGAAGTCCCGGACCCCGTTGAACACCAGCCGGTCGTACAGGTTGCCGACCGTCCCGCCCAGGATCAGCCCCAGGGCCGCGCAGAGCCACCCGTCCGTCGCCGTCGCCCGCCGCGTCACCCAGACGATGATCCCGACCGCCGCCAGGATGCTCACCGCCGCGAACATCTGGTTGGCCGTCCCCTTGTGACCGCTACCGATCCCGAACAGCGCCCCGTGGTTGACCCGCGGCATCACCGGCGCGCTCCACGTCTGTAGAGAGTTGAACGCACAGTCGCACGGCGGCACCGACGGGTCGAACTCGGCGGTAAGTCGGAACCACCCCTCGACCACCTCGCGGTGGCCGTGGTACGCCCCGTCGGTGTACAGCCAGCGAAACACGCCGTACTTCGTCGCCTGGTCGGTGGCCAGCCCGACCACCGCCAGAATGACCGTCAGCCATCGGTACGAGCGCGGAGCCATGGGGGCATTCCCGAGAAGCGGGGAGGTCGTCACTAGGCACGGTATTCGGGCCGGCGAATCCCGTCAAGCAACCCAGCCCACGCCGCCGGCCCGGCCGCTATACCCGGCCGCGGTCCGGTCCGGCAACCCCTACCGGTCTCGGGGGATGGGGCGCCGGGGGAACTCCCCTCGTACTTCGCCGATCACTGCTCGGGCTTGACGCCGTGTCCCCTGGTGGGAAGAATCCCACGGCTCATATTCAAACACCGGTCTGGTTGTTTGGGTTGTGCCGGTCGGCCCTTCTGGGGAAGAGGGCCGCGGGGATGGGGGCAGGCCAATGCGACGGTGGGTGTTGCTGATCGCGGCGGGGTCCGCCCTGTCCGGGTGCAAGTACCTGGACCGGGAGCGGGCGCCACGCGGCGCCGCTGAGCCGGCCTCGCGCACCCGGCCCGACTCGAAGGGCGGCAAGGGCTGGCTCGACGGCCCCGGCCCCGGGCTGGAGAAGGTCGGCACACCGCCGGCCGACTCCTGGGCCGACCCGAAAAACCCCGGCTACGACGTGGATCGCGAGGTCCGCGGCGTACTGGGCGGGGTCGTCGAGGACCCGGACGGCCGCAAGGTCCGCGACGTGTTGATCGAGGTCGAGCCG
>DATLIF010000218.1:0-4543 GCA_035539575.1 Fimbriiglobus sp.
AGACGGGCTCGGGGGCAGGCGGCCTGGTCGGGGGGATGACCGGGTCGTGCGAGGAGTGTGTTTAAGGGGTGCCCCGCCCGACGGGCTGCTTCTCTGTTCCGATACCCGTCGGGCAGGGACGAGGATACTCAATGCACCGCGCGTGCCAATCTCGCGGTCCGATCAGCCGACCGCACGAACTGCCGTGTTTCCTGGTGGTCTGGCCTCGCGCGGGCCGCACCCGCGATAGCACACTGACCGACAGACGGCAATTTTTACACACCCTTTTTCCGAACCCTTACCATCCGAACTGTCGGCCCGACCGGTCCGTCCGGCAGATTACGCTTGACACTCCCCACCAAACCTGAGACGGATGGATATGTTGACCCAGTTGACCCGGCGGCTTCGCCCGACTCGCGCCGCCACTGACGTAGTTCCTCACCCCGGCGCGGCCCGCGGCCGTCCCGGCGTGCGTCCCCCGAGGCCCGATCATATGCGGCACTTCTCCTGTGACCTCTGCGGCAAGGATCTGACCCCGGGAGAGGAGACCCGGTACGTGGTGCGGATGGAAACCTACCCCGCCAGCGTCCCGGGCGAGCTGACCGAGGCGGACCTCGACGAAGACCACCTGGAGACGATGGCCGAGATGCTCGAGGAACTGGAAGCCCGCGAAGAACTGGACGGCCCGCCGCCCGCCACCCCGGAGCGCCGCTCGGGGGAGTACGACCTGTGCGCCGGCTGCTATCGCAAGTTCGCCGCCGACCCGCTCGGCCGGGAACGCGGCCGCAAGCCCCACTTCAGCAAGAACTGAACGATCACGAGTCTCGCAAGGCGAGCGGGGGGCGTAAGCCCCCCGAGTCTTTCCGCGGTCGAGCGGCTGCGCGAGCCATCGAGGGGCTTGCCGGGCGGAATGAGCTGGGAGGTAGTTGGGTGGGGAAGCACTCGGGGGGCTTACGCCCCCCGCTCGCCTTGTTGGGCCGATTTCCCGCCCCGTCCTGCCGCCGCCGGATTATCATGCCAGCAGGGGATCGCTGGCAGAACCGGAGGTCGCATCATGTCTCGCCTGTCGCTTGCCGCGTTGCTCGTGCCCTGCGTCGTCGCGCCCGCTCTGGCCCAGGGGCTGCGGGACACCACCCCAACGCCGTTGTACCGGCCGGGCAACCCGTACATCCCATCGCTGGCGAACTTCGGCCCGCGAGCCGGCTTTCCCGGCGCGATCGCCCCGACCCGGCCGTGGGTCATGCCCCCGTTGGGAAACTGGTACGGCGGCTACTCCCCGTACTACCCCGGCTCCTTCTACGGCTCGCCGTACGTCTGGGGCTGGGGCATGAGCGAGCCGAGCATGGACTACGGCCGGCCACTGACCGCCCCGCCGCTGCAAGGGGCCGGCGGCACCGGCTCGTCCGGCCCGCAGGTCGTCGTCAACCCGGAGCTGCCGGCCGAGTTGTCGCTGGAGTTCCCGGTCGATGCCGCCGTCACGCTCAACGGCAAGGCGGTCGAGGGGTCTGGCAAGGCGCGGACGCTGACCTCGCCGCCGCTGAAGCCGGGGGAGGCGTACACGTTCGACGTGAAGGCGAACTGGACCGCCGATGGCAAGAAGTACGAGTGGGACCGGACCGTCACCCTCGGGTCCGGCGAGCGAAGCAAGGTGGCGATCGCCCGCGGGTTCCCGGTGAGGGACTGAGCGCGGAGTATCGAGTGCCGGGCGGTATACTGAGTACGGAGTACTCAGTACTGGTCGTTGCCGATGCCGATTCTTCTAATCCTGTCCGTGGCCGCAGCGTGCCTGCCGCTGCCCTGGCCGGCGCCGCCGGCCGGGGTCGGGCCGACCGGCTCTCTCATCTTGACCGCCACGGTCACGCTCGCCCCGGTGTTCGCCGCGTGCGTCCTGAGCATCTGGGTGGTGCGTTCCCTCCGCACCCGTCCCGACCGCCGGCCGACGGTGCTGGCAGTCTACTCGCGCATCCGCCACATCCTCGGGCTGACCAATCTGGCCGCGGCCGTCGTCGCGGTGGTCGGCCTCGGCTGGGGCTGGACCGTCTGGCACTCCTGGTTCCTCGTGGACGTCGGCCCCGGCGGACCGCAGCTCGCTCCAGGTGCGGAGTTGCTCGTCCCCGCCCCGTATTTTCTGGCGCTGGTGTTGTGCTGGGCGGCGTACCACCCGGCCGAACTGGCTCTGCACCGCACCTCATCGCGGGCCAATGGGCCGCACGGGTTCTGGTCGCTGCCCGGCTACGTCCTGTTTCATCTGCGGCAGTTCGCGCTGATGATCGGGCTGCCGGTCGGGCTCTGCGTGGCCCACCAGGGGCTGGCGCGGGTCGCCCCCGAGATGGTGCAGACCGTCGGGTTCCAGCTCACCTCGGTGGCGGCCGCGGTCGGGCTGTTCGTGGTCCTGCCGCGTCTGGTCAAGCCGGCGCTGGGGCTGCGGTCGCTGCCGCCGGGGCCGGCCCGCGACCGGTTGGAGGCGACCGCGCGCCGGCTCGGGGTGCGGCACACGGACCTGCTCGTCTGGCCGACCCGCGGGGCGATGGCCAACGCGATGGTGGTCGGGGTGGTGCCGTGGGCGCGCTATGTGATCTTCACTGATCGATTGCTGGAGGGGCTTTCGCCGGACGAGCTGGACGCGGTGTTCGGCCACGAGGCCGGGCACGTCCGGCACGGGCACATCCCGTACTACGCGGCGTTCCTGGTCCTTAGCGCGACCGTGGCGACGGCCGCGCTGGCGGTGCTGGCCGGGGCGCTGGACCTGGAGCGGTGGGAGCGCGAGCAGCCGACATGGGCCGAGTGGCTGCCGCTGCCGCCGCTCTTGATGATGGGGGCGTACATCTTCCTGGTGTTCGGCCTCCTGTCGCGGCGCTGCGAGCGGCAGGCCGACGTGTTCGGCTGCCGGGCCGGGTCGTGTGCGGACCCGGCGTGCGCGGGGCACGACGCAGCGACGGTGCTGGTGCCGCGCGGCCGGGGGCTGTGCCGGGCCGGGGCCATGGCACTGGTGCGGGCGCTGGACCGGGTGGCGGAACTCAACGGCCTCGACGGGCGGGGCGGCCAGCCGTCGGACCGCGGGCTGTCCGGGCGGGTCTGGGCCTGGGTGCGGGCCTGGCAGCACGGGCCAATCACCGAGCGGATCGAGTTCCTGCTGCGGCTGAGCGAAGACCCGTCGCTGGGCGACCGGGTGGACCGGCGGGTGCGCCTGTTCCGCCGGTCGCTGGCGGCGCTATTGCTGGCGACGCTGGTCGCGCTGGGCTCCTACATCGGCTGGGCCGAGCTGTGGCGGATGATGTGACCGGAGGTTAGGCCGGCTCATACCCGATCCGCTTCAACAGTTCCGCCGTCAGCACCAGCGGCCGCTTCGGGATCGCATCCAGCCGGAACAGCGGTATCAACTCCCGCGCCGTCACTGGCGCGATCGCCTCGCGCCAGCCGCACGACCACGCCAGCAGGCCCAGCAACGTCTCCGGCCGCACCCTGGCGGCCCGCAGCGCCGACAGCCGCGTGTCGCCGTGCCGCTTCGCCAGCCGTCTCCCGTCTTCCCCGACCACCATCGGGACGTGAACGAACCGCGGTGGTGCCAGCCCCAGCGCCCGGTAGATCAGCAGTTGCCGCGGCGTGGAGGGGACCAGGTCGTCGCCGCGGATCACCTCGGTGACGCCCATCGCGGCGTCGTCCACCACCACCGCGAGCTGGTACGCCGGCGATCCCGCCGACCGCCACACCACGAAGTCCCCGCCGACCTGTCGCAGATCGATGTGCGTCTCGCCAAGGAACCCGTCCACGAACGCCGGCGAGTCCGTCACCCGGAACCGCCACGCATAGGGCCTGTCCAGCGTCGCCGCGTCGGCGGCGCGGCGGTGGGCGCAGGTGCCGGGGTACGTCGGCCCCTCGTGGTCGGCGTGCGGGGCGCTGGCCGCGGCCGTGATGTCCCCGCGCGTGCAGGTGCAGGGGTAGACCAGTTCGAGTTGCTTCAGCCGCTCCAGCGCTGCCTCGTGCTCGGCGAGCCGGTGCGTCTGCACGACCGGCCCAGCGTCCCAGTCCAGCCCGAGCCAGCGCAGGTCTTCCATCGCCTGCTCGGCGGCGCCGGGCTTGTTCCGCCAGGTGTCGATGTCCTCGATGCGCAGCCCGACGGTGCCACCCTGCGCGCGGGCCGACAGCCAGGCGACCAGGTACGTCCGGGCGTTGCCGACGTGCTGGGCGCCGGTGGGCGACGGGGCCAGGCGGCCGACTGCTGCGTCATGCGTCATGCGTCATGCGTCATTGCGTGGAGGGCTACCGGTCGTTGTAACCGGAGGTTGGTCTTGCCCGGAAGCCCGGCCGCGGGGAGAATCCTCCGCCACTCTACCGGAAGGAGTCCGTGCCATGTCCGCCGCGTGGAAGTCGATCGCAGTCCTGGTGCTGCTGGCCGCCGCCCGGTCGCCGGCCGCCGACCCGCCGCCCGTGGCCCTGCCGCTGACGCAGTTCGAGATCCTCGGGCTCGTCCAGCAGGGGATCGGCGACGAGGCCGTCATCGCGAAGCTCCGCGAGTCGGGCTCGACCTTCCGGCTCTCGCCGGGAGATGCCCAGATGCTGAAGT